>NZ_JBHWIO010000122.1:20638-23011 GCF_042732075.1 Kitasatospora sp. NPDC059812 | reverse complement strand
AGCGGCTGGGTGAGAAGCCGCTACGGGCGCTGTTCGAGCGCCGCCGCGGCGCCCTGGCCATATCCGCGACGCCCGGCGCGTTCGCCTTCGGGCTGCGGTTGGTCGCCTGGGACGGCACGACACTGGACGTGCCGGATACCCCGGAGAACGCCGCGGCGTTCGGGTTCACCGGCCGCGGCGGCGTCAACCAGAGTGGAAACCCGCAGGTCAGGCTGATGGAGCTGACCGAATGCGGCACCCACGCTCTGGTCGACGGCGCCTTCGATGGGGTGGCGCGGGCCAGTGAGCACGCGCTGGCCCGCCAGCTTGTTGCCAGCCTTCAGCCGGACATGCTTCTGCTGGCCGACCGCGGCTTTACCGGCTACGAACTGTGGGGCCATGCCCGGGCGACGGGTGCTCACCTGGCCTGGCGGATCAAGGGCAATCAGGTGTTCGTGCCTCTGCGGGTCCTGTCCGACGGCTCGTTCATCTCGGTCATGCCGACTCCGAAGGAGACCGTCCGGCACGGCCAGGCACGTGCTGCCGGCCGCACGCTGGCCCAGCCGCCCGAGGGCCACACCGTGCGGATCATCCAGTACACCGTGACCGTCCACCCGAAGGGCGGCCGGCCTCGGAAGGAGATGTTCCGGCTGGTCACCAGCCTGCTGGACCACACACGGGCCCCGGCCCGGCACCTGGCGGCGATCTACCATCAGAGGTGGGAGATCGAGAACGGGTACGACGAGCTCAAGAACCGCCTGCGCGGAGCCGGGTTCGTCCTGCGCTCGAAGTCTCCCGAGCTGGCCTGCCAGGAGGTCTACGCACTCCTGACCGTCTACCAGGCGCTGTGCGCACTGGAGTTGCACGCCGCACAGCGCGGCGCCATCGACCCCGACCGGATCTCCTTCACGGTTACCGTCCAGCTCGCCCGGCTGAAGGTCGCCGGCCAAGCGGCCGCAGACGCCATCACGCTGCTGGCAGCACGCAGCGAGGTCGTCCGCGAGCTCTTGGACGGCCTCCTCCCAGCCCGACGCGACCGTCAGTGCGACCGAGTCAAGAAGCCGCCCAAGAACACCTTCGAAACCAAGAAGCGAGACCGGCCACGCACTCCCGGTCACGTTCAGTACACCCTCAAAGTGGCCTGGCACCCGCCCCTACCTGCGGAAACGCCCTAACTCACCGGCATTGCAGGTCAGGGGAACTTTTCACCCCGAAGGCCCAAAGATTCCACAGCGCCTACGAGGAGGGGCTGCCAGCCGTCCGTCCGCTACCTCATGCGCGAACTCGAACTCCTGCGTGAGCACTTCTCCCCCCACGGGGTGGAGCTGCTGGCCGGACTGCGCCACCAGACCGACCAGCTGTAGTGCCACGCTGAGCGGAACCGAACCACGGAGGGTCACGTGCTTGATCACCTCATCACTCACGACGACAACCTGCGGATGGTCCCCACCGACCGGAACGAGCTGACCACCGCGGTCGGCCAACTCCACGAGGAACTGCGGGCCTTGCCCGAGGAGGCAGACCCCGCTCGTACTCAGGTCCTGACCAGATGGATCGGCATCGGCCAGATGTGCCTGGGCCACCACGCGGAGGCCCGGACGTTCCTCCGGCAGTCGCTCGACCTCGCCGCAGCGATCGGCAACACCCGGGCCGTCCTCGCCACCGGGCTCAACCTCGGCGACGCGCACCGCTACGCCGGTGACGTGCAGGGTGCGGACGCGCTCTACCGCAGCGCGCTGAACACCGCGCGGAGCGAGCACCCGGAGCTCCTTGACTTCGCGCTCCAGCACACCGGCAAGCACCTCATGGAACGTGGCGATCTCGCAGGCGCCCAGGCCCGTCTGCAAGAAGCGCTGCGCCTGCGGATCGCCAAGGGGGACACCGGGCTGGTCGATTCCACACAGGCCGCACTCGACCGGGTCGAGCTGCTGATCGGCCCGGCCGACGCGTCGGCGGCAGACAACGCGGCACCGCGCCAGCGGAGCGGCCAGTGGACCGCATAGCTCCAGTCCCGCACCACGGCCCGGACGCCGGCCCGGTGGGCACTCGAATGCGACCTCGCCGCAGGTGACTGCGCCGTATTCGACGGCGCGCTCACGCCGCACGGCCGGACGCCGCTCAGCGCCGGAGAGAGCGTCATCCTCATCTCCTTCGGGTTCCGCGCGCGCGACCAGGCTTCGCGC
This sequence comes from Kitasatospora sp. NPDC059812, assembly GCF_042732075.1. Lineage (NCBI taxonomy): Bacteria > Bacillati > Actinomycetota > Actinomycetes > Kitasatosporales > Streptomycetaceae > Kitasatospora > Kitasatospora sp. NPDC059812. The sequence goes on along the minus strand of NZ_JBHWIO010000122.1, from coordinate 20,849 downwards.
ACGGTCACGAACCTTCCGCCGGCCCCTGCGTAGCGCCGGTGCGCCCTACGCCTTCCGCCCGCCGCTGACCATCTCGCACCCCCACCGCCCTCAACCCCCAGCGGCGGGGGCGCCCCCCCCCCCCCGCCGCGCCCCCGGCGCCCCGGGGGGGGCCCCCCCCCACGGTTAAACCGCCGCCGCGCGCGGGGATTGGCCCCGGCCCGCGCGGGTG
>NZ_JBHWIO010000122.1:0-20628 GCF_042732075.1 Kitasatospora sp. NPDC059812 | reverse complement strand
GGCAAACCCAAATGGCCAATCCCCCGACGGCCGCGCCGCTAACTCGAGCTCCGGAACGGCGGGTGGCCGGCCCCCCCCCCGCCGCGCCCACTGCGCCGGACGGCGCCCGCCCCACGACGATGCCCTGAGAACACGCGCCGCAGGGCGGTAGAAGGGGCCACGCCAGGGTCGTGACCCCCACCACCTCGGTCTGTTTCCACAGGTCGGGAACAAGGTGCAAGGGTGGTACGTCTTTCCGGAATGCGGCTCAGACGAGCACGACCCGGCGCCCCCGGGTGTGGCCGGCGTGGCTGTCGATGTGCGCCGCCGCGGCCTCGGCGAGCGTGTACGACTTCTCGACCGGGATGTGGAGCCTGCCCCGCGCGATGAGGTCGACGGCCTCCGCGAGCGCCTCCGGCATGCTCCCGGCCACGCCGGAGAACCGGACGCCGAGCTGCGGCGCCGCGAGGTCGGCGATGGAGACCACCTTCTGCGGATCCCCGGTCAGCTCGACGAGTTCGCGGATCACGCCCGAACCGGCCAGGTCGAGCGCCGCGTCGACCTGGCCGAGCTGCCGCACCCGCTCGACCCAGCCCTCGCCGTACGTCGTGGCGACGGCACCCAGGCTGCGCAGGTAGTCCTGGTTCGCGGCGCCGGCCGTGCCGATCACCGTGATGCCGCGGTCGCGGGCGATCTGCAGCACTGCCGAGCCGACTCCCCCGGACGCACCGCTGGCCAGCAGCGTCTGCCCGGGCCGCACGCCGACCTGACGGATGATGCGCAGCGCGGTCTCCACCACGGAGGGGTAGCCGGCGGCCTCTTCGAACGTCAGCCCTTCGGGCATCCGGGCCCAGGCCGACAGCACGGCGAACTCGGCGTAGGTGCTCAAGCCCTCGCCGAACACGTGGTCGCCGGCCTCGATCCCTTCGACGCCCTCGCCGACCTCGTCGACCACCCCCGAGGCGTCCTGCCCGACGCCAGAGGGCAACTCGATCGGGTGGGCTTGGAGGAACTGGCCTTCGCGGATCCTCCAGTCGACGGGGTTGACGCCCGCCGCCCGTACGGCGATGCGGATCTGACCGGGACCCGGGTGGGGCCGCTCGGCGTCGACGAGCTGCAGAACGTCCGGCCCGCCGAACTCGGCGAAGCTCACCTTCTTCATGTTCTTCATGCGGTCGACCGTAGCACTAACGGTTAGTGTTTCGGAACTGTTTCACCTTCGTATCTGCTAGCGTGAGGGCATGACCGTGCCGCCCGGACGCCGCGAACGCAAGAAGGCCGCGACCCGCCAGAAGATCGCCGACACCGCCCTGCGGCTCTTCCTGGAGCGCGGGTACGACGCGGTGGGAATCCGGGACGTGGCCGCCGAGGCCGACGTGGCCGTCACCACGCTCTTCTCCCACTTCGCCTCGAAAGAGGCCCTGGTGTTCGAGCGGGACGACGACTTCGAGCAACGCCTCACCCAGGCGGCCACCGCCCGGGCGCCGCACGAGCCGCTCATCCCCGCGCTGCGCCGCGAGATCCACGCCCTGATACGCCATTGCACGGCGGACGCCGCCGCCCCGATCTGGCGCATGATCGAGGAATCCCCCGCCCTGCGGGAGTACGAGGATTCGATGAGGCTGCGCCACGCGGACTCGCTGGCAACGGCCATCGCCACCGACCTCGGCCTGCCGCAGACCACGACGGCCTGCCGGGCGATCGCGAGGTTCACGATCGACGCCTATGCCCTGGCCCGTGAGGCGGCCGATCCGGAGGCCGCGGTGGACGAGATCTTCCGGATGATCGAGGCGGCCTGGGAGGTCACCGGACCTACTCGACCTGGCCCTGCTCGACCCGGCTCCGCTCGACACGTGTGAAGCATCGCGGAGCAGCCCTGCAATCGCACTGAAGGTCCCTTCGACAACTCGGAGCGGCCTTCTTGTCTGCAACACATCTACTGCGGTTATTTGTGTTCAGGATCCGGGGCTGCAAGGGTGTTGCCCCATGAGGATCACGATCACCGTGGAGAATCCGACCCCCGAGGCGCTGGAGAAGCTGCTCGCCTTCGCCACCATGCCGGACGCCGTCGTGACGGCGCTGCCCGACGACCGCTGGACACCGGAGCGGGCCCGCTCCTACTACGACCGCCTGCCGCCCCGGGCGCAGCAGATCCTGCTTCAGGTCGTCGAAGGCGACGGCGAGTGCGCCGCAGAGGAGTTGAAGGCGAACGGCCGCAGCCTGCGGGGATCCACCGGCGCGTTCCGCCGCGTCCTCTCCGAGGGCAAGCGGACCGGCCTCTGGCCGGACGCCTTGCCCGTGCCGCTGGTGTCCCACGTCGTCGGCGGGCAGCTCAAGAAGCTCGAAATGCCCGGATCCGGTACCGACCAGTACCCGTACTCGGCCTTCGAGGAGGGATTGCGCGACGCGCCGGCCCGCGATCGCTGATCGCCCGGGAAACCGCTCAGGCACGCATCCCCATCAGTCAGTTGTCGCTGTTGACGTTGGTGAGGGCGGCGCTGTAGCCCGTGGAACAGTACAGGGTGTCGGAGCCGTCGCCGGTGTGCCAGCGGCCGTTGATCGTCTGCCGGATGCCCTTGACGCTGTCGCTTTCACAGATCAGGACGAGTTGCCAGTGGTTCTTCGGGGCACTGGTCTGGCAGTTGACGGAGCCCCAGTTCTGGCCCTGGTTGGTGACGCAGTAGGAGATCGCCGAGGCTGACGGCGCGGCGATCAGCCCCGCTCCCATGAGCAGTGCCGCCCCGGTGCCGATGGCTGCGATTCGACGCATGACCTTCTCCTTGTCGTAGATCCGACACAGCATGTGCGGTCAGCATTCCGAAGATGTGAATGCGTGTATACATGAACAGCACAACTGGCCGAAACCGACCCTTCCGCTTCGGTCCCGTGGCTCGACGGCCTGCGGTGCAGGTGAGGGCACGGGGAGGGCGTAGCAGTCTGGTGACATAGCAGGGTCTGTTTCGTCGACTGCTCACACTAACTTCGTTCCTGTACGCAGCCACGTTGCTCCTGGTCCCCGCAGGAGAGGCCACGGGCAACGAGCTGTTCCTCACCCGTACTTCGCTCAGGAGCACCGCATGTCGACCTTAACGAACCGTCGCTCGTCCGCCGTCCGTACGCTGGCCGGCTCCGCCCTGGCGGCCGCTCTGCTGGTGTCCACCGCGACAGCTTGCTCCAGCCCGTCCCCCGCGCCCGGCACCGCCGCTCCGGCCGCCGCGCCCACCACGCCCAGCGCGCAGGGCACCACCCCGCCGGCCGCCGCGCCCAGCGCTCCCACCACGCCCGACGCCGCAGCGCCGGCCAGCACTCCGGCCGCGCCCCCCGCGCCCGGCACCGCCGCTCCGGCCGCCACGCCCACCGCGCGCCACACCACCACCACGCCGCCGGCCGCCCCGCCCAAGGGGACGTCCCCGGTCCGCACCCAGAAGCTGGTGGACGGCAGCACGGCCGAGATCCGCGCGACCGGCAACCAGAACTACACCGCGAAGATCGTCAACAACGGTACGGAGTACGGCACGTTGGAGACGCACGACTCCGACGCCGGGGTCGACTTCAACGACATGTTCATCGTGCTCTCGCTGGACGGCACGGCCCACTCCTGGATGGGCGGCGGGCACCAGGGACCGGGCACGTTCAAGCTCGCGGGCGGCTGGACGGCCAAGGTCACGAAGATCGGCGAACTCCACTACCGCGCGCAGATCCTCGGCAACGACGGCGCGGTGAACGGCACGCTGGAGGCGAACCAGCAAGACGCCGGAGCCGTCGCCAACGGCGTGTACATGGTGCTCAGCACCGGCGGCGAGATCAGCGCCAAAATGTGAACATGAACAAGATCGTGCTATGAACGCCCAGGAACCCGTCGGCGGGCCGCCGGCGGAAACCTCCTGGACCGCCCGGCCAGCCGAACGAGTGAAGCCGGCGGCGACTGCTCCCCGCGCGGCCTCGCCGCCCACGCGGGCGTCGGCAACAGGCTCGAAGCCCGCCTGACGACCGCGCTCGAACAGGCTCTCGCCGCCCGTGCGCTGGGCTCCGCCACCCTGCCGACCGGCCGTTCGCGACCGGCTGGAGGGCGTACCCGACACGGCGGCGCGGTGCTCGAAAACTCCCCGTTCGCCCCGGGCGCGCCCGGAGGTGGCCTGCTTGAACCCCGCGTTCGAACAGCGCCATCATCTGTCCCCTGCCGACCGCACGGCCGCCCCAACTCGGCTGCCCTGATGCTGATTCGGCCCGCCCCGGCGCGCCGGCAGGAGGAGCGTCCCGGCGCCCCCGCTCAGCAGCCCCGTCGGCCCGAGGGAACGAGGAGTCCGCGCAGTGATCGATTTCAAGGTGCTGACCGCACTGGCCGCCCGCGAGGACATCGAGCGGATCGGCGTCGGCGTAGTGGTCCGCGACGCCTCCGGCCGGGTCCTGATGATCCGCCGGGCCGCGCACGACGCCCTCCCCGGCATGTGGGAGTACCCGGGCGGCGGCCGGGAGGACGGCGAGGGGATCGGCGGCCGGGAGAGCGGCGAGGGGATCGAGGCGGGCGCGGCCCGGGAACTGGCCGAGCAGACCGGGCTCGCCGGGCTGCCGCTGGAGTACGCGCGGAGCCTGGACCTCACCGACCGGAACGGCCGCCGGGTACGGCAGTTCGTGTTCACCGCCGTCGTGCCGGACGGCACCCCGGTCACGCTGTCGGCCGAGCACGACGACCAGCAGTGGGCCCGTCCCGACCAGCTGCCGCAGGCCGGCGACGGAGAGCGCGAGGTGATCAGGTGGCTCACCCGTCGCCTGGCGATCCCGGGCTGGCGGCCGGTCGGCGGCTACCTCACCACCGTCGCGCGGCCCACGGTCTACGGGTGCTTCCTGGTCACCGACCCGGACGGCCGCGTCCTCGGGATGCGCTCGACCATCAACCCGGCCGTGTGGAGCCTCCCCGGCGGCAACGTCGAACACGGCGAGACCCCGTTCGGCACGGCGCTGCGCGAGGCCCAGGAGGAACTCGGCCTCGACCTCGCCGCGGAGAACCCCGAGGTGATCGCCCGGCGGCGCCTGGTCGCGGTCGTCCACGAGCAGGCCGGTACGGAGTACCCGGTGCCGGTGTGCGGATACGTCTTCGACGGCGGCGTCCTGACCCCGGAGCAGCAGGCCCGCATCCGGCTCGACCCGGCCGAGCACACCGAGTGGCGCTTCGAGACCGCCCACGACTGGTGCGACCTGATGCCACCGGACCGCTACCAGCGGCTCCTCCAGGTGCTGCGCGCCCACCGCTGCGGCACGCCGCTGTACCTGGAACGCCCCTCCCCGGCCGACGAGTTCGAAGGGGTCATGGTCCTCGTCACCGACCGGCACGGCCGGCTGCTGATGCACCACCGCGACGACAAGCCGGGCATCGCCTGGCCGGGCTACTGGACCCCCATCGGCGGCTGGCGCGAGGGCGTCGAGACCCCGCAGGAGAACGCGGCGCGCGAGGTCCGCGAGGAAGCCGGCATCGAGATCACGGGGCTCCGGATCCTGCCCGGCCCGCACCACGAGCTGGTCTCCCCGCTCACCCGCGTCCTGCACGCCGCCTGGGACGGCCCGGAGGCGGACCTCCGGCTCGGCGACGAGGGCCTGGCCGTCCGCATGGTCCCCCTGGCCGAGGTGCTCGACCTCAAGGTCCCGCCCTACCTTCAGCACTACCTGCCGCTGCTGGCCGACAGGGCCGACGGGGCCGACCAGCCCGCGAGGAGGACCTCGTGAACCAGCCCGGGCGCAGCGAAACCGGCCAGAGCAAAACCGGCCGGTCGGGCCGCCCGGCCCCGTCGGAACCGACCGCCTGAGGATGGCCGGCCGCCACCGCCGCCCGCCCGAGCCGCAGCTGCCGGCCGACACCGATGCCCGGCTGCGGGCCATCGCCGACCAGCGGCCCGTCGTGGAGGAAGGCATCGTCACCTTCCCTGCCAGCACCGTCCCGTACGCCTACCGCACCGTGCACCGGCCCGACGGCGGCACCGACCAGCACCTCGTCCGCCTCGACCTGCCCCGACGACCACCCGGGTGACCGGCTCGGCAGCCCGTTCCTGACGAGCCGTCACCACGGGTGGACCGCAATCCAGGACCAGGACTCGCCCCTCCCGGCCGTCAGCTCTGCCCGACCCGCTGTCGGCCGGTTCGCCGGGAGGCGGCCACGACGGAGAAGGCGTACTCCCGCATCCGGAGCTCGTAGTCCCGTACGCCGTCCACCAGCGGCGCGCCGGAGGCCGCGGCCCCGGCCAGGGTCCGCGTCAGCTCGGCGGCGTCGCGGATCGCGGTGTTCGCGCCCATCGCCAGCACCGGACTCATGGCGTGGATCGCGTCCCCGAGCAGGGTGACGGGGCCCGGCTCCCACGGCGGTACGGGGCTCGCCGTGGAGATGCGCAGCGGGAACAGCGAGTCGGTCTCCCAGCGGTCCAGGAGGCGGTGCACGTCGGGGTGCCAGTCGTCGCCCACCAGGCGTCCGGCCAGCTCGCGCAGGGCGGGGCCGTCGAGACCGCGCAGCGCCTCGAACGAGGGCATGGCGGGGTGGTCCGCCGGCGCTCCCACCAGGCAGGCGACGTAGTCGCCGACGGGGGTGAGGGGGACGGGCGGTGTGTGTGCCGGGCCGGCGGCGCCGGGAGGGCGGGCGAACCGCACGGGCCCGAACCCGACGTGCGGACTTCCCGGCCCACCGGTCACCACGGTGAAGATGCTGTCGAACACCCATGGCGGCAGCGCGGCCGCCTCCGCCCCTCCGACCTCTCCAACCCCGGTATCCGGCGCATCCGGCGCGTCCAGCGGGATCCTGCCGTAGATCAGGCGCAGTCCGGCGTCCTCGACCCGGGCGTGCGGCAGCAGCTGCCGGCGTACCACCGATCCGACCCCGTCGGCGCCGACCAGGAGGTCGGCGCTCGCGCTGCGGCCGTCGGCGAACCGCGCGGTGACCGTTCCGTCCTGCTCCCTCTCCCAGCTCAGCAGTTCCGCGCCGTAGCGCACGGTGTCCGCCAGGCCGGAGAGCAGGATCTGGCGCAGCGTCGGCCGGTTGAACGCGTACGAGCGGTACGGGCGGTACGGGCGGGCCGTGCCGTCGGTGGGATCGGGGCCCGGCGCGGTGGGCCGGTCCGCGAGCGTGCCCAGGTGGCGGTCGCGGACGGAGACCCGGGCGGGCGGCGAGGCCGCGGTCGCCAGGCCCAGCCGGAAGAGGTGCTCCGGCAGGCAGTGTTCCAGGGCCGCGAGCCCGGGTTCGTCGAGCTGGACGCGGTAGCCCTGCGGCCTCGCGTCCGGGTGCGGGTCCCGCTCGTACACGGCGACGTCGAAGCCACGGGCGCGCAGCCCGTGGGCGAGGGTGAGGCCGCCGAGTCCGGCGCCGGCGATGACGACACGGTGCTGGTGCACAGTCTTCTGCCTTCGTTGTGGTCACGAAGGAAGCACTGGGGTTCCGCGAAGGGAACAAACACCGCGAGGGCGCCGCTCAGAAACACCATTCAGGAGCGATTTTTCGCGCATTCCGTTGATTCTGGGCCCACAGTAGCAGCGAGCCGCGAGGTGGAGGGGATCCACCGGTATTCCGGTCCGAGGAGGGTGGTCCCCGGGAGTCACACGCAGCGGGGTGCCGACCCACCGCTCGGAACAGCCCGCCAGGACTTCTCGGCACGCAGGTCCTCCAGTGCCCGCACAGGCCCCGCCCCCGTAGCGGGGGCCATCGCCAGGCCGCTGCGGGTGCGCCGACGGCCGCCTCGGCGCACCGTGGACCTGTGGGCCTGCGGACGTCTGGGTCATCTTGGGCTGCGAAGAGCCGGTGGAACCGCCAGGCCCACGCCGCGCAGGGTGCTTCGGCCGTGATCAGCGCCGCCGGGCCGAGCGCCGCCGCCCTGTCCGGCACCCTCGGCAGCCGGCCGGCTACACGTCGCTTCGACACCGAGGGGACGGACCACCACCGACCAATCACGCGATGCCTCGAAAGGGAAATCCGTCATGTCCTACCCAATAGCTCACTACTGGGGTGAATCGGGCGAGAATACGGCAAATCTCCGATTCGGCGCCGCCGCGCCGGACGTGTTGATCGGCGCGGGGGGAACAAGCGTCCACTACCTGGTCGACACGCCCTCCGCGAACAAGACGTTCGGCCTGTACCGATTGGACATGGGGCCCCGGCCGACAGGCCCCGCTCCACACTTCCACCGGACCATGTCCGAGTCCTTCTTCGTCCTGTCCGGGATCATGCGCCTGTACGACGGTGAACGGTGGATCGACGCCGAGGCGGGTGACTTCCTGCACGTGCCGGAGGGCGCTGTGCACGGCTTCCGCAACGAGTCCAACGAGCCGGCCTCGATGCTGATGCTCTTCGTGCCGGGTGTGCCACGCGAATCGTTCTTCGAGGAAATCTCGGAGATCGCGGCCGGAAAGCGCCCGATGAGCGAGGCGGATTGGGCGGAACTCTACGGCCGGCACGACCACTTCCTGCCCTGACCGGCCCGTCCGGCCGGGGGGTTGGCTCGAACGACGACTCGGGCGATCACGCACTGACGTTCGGTCATGTTTCCGTACCGAGGGGTGTATCGAGCTGTTGGTCGGCCATGGTGGCAGGATGCCCGGGTGGATGGGATATTGCGTGCCGCTGCAGAGCTGTTGGACACGGAGCTGTCCGAGCCCGTCGACTTGGGCGGAAGCCGGCGCAGCACGGTGCTGCGCTGCCGGACCGGTTCCGGGGAGAGCGTGATCGTCAAGGCCTACACCGACGAGCCGGAGGCCCGGCGCTGCTTTGCCGCGGAGGCGGCCGGGCTCTCGTTCGGTCTTGCCGGCCCCGAGGTGCTGGGGGTGGACCCGAAGGTCCCGCTGCTGGTCATGGCGGACCTCGGTGATTCACCGACGCTGGCGGACGTGCTGCTGGGAAGCGACGCGAAGGCCGCCGGGGAAGGCCTGGTGACCTGGGCGCGCGCGCTTGGGCGGCTGGCTGCGAAGTCGGTGCATCGGCGAGTCGAGTTCAGGCAGTTGTGGGCCCGGTACGGCACGGGGATGACCGCCTGGGATGACGAGCCGTGGATCGCGCGGAATGTGGCTGCCCTGCCCGCGGTGCTCGACGCGGTCGGTGTCGCGGCTCCCGCCGGGCTGTGCGAGGAACTCGCTCGCATGGGAACGGCGGGCGGGGAGGAGTATCCGGCGTTCACCCCGGGCGACACCTGCCCTGACAACAACCTGCTCACGCCGCAGGGGCTGCGGCTGCTCGACTTCGAAGCCGCTTGCTACCAGTCGGTGTTCCTGACGGCCGCGTACTGCAGAACGCCGTTCTCCACCTGCTGGTGCGTCTTCGTCCTGCCGGCGGGGATCGCCCGGAAGGTCGAGGAGGCTTACCGGGCGGAGGTCGTCGCGGTGTACCCGGCGTTGGCCGAGGACGCGGTGTGGCAGGCCGGGATGCGGCAGGCCGTCGCGGTCTGGACGGTGAACGCAACCGTGCGCCTGCTGCCGCAGACGGTGGAGGACGGACCGATGCACAGGACACGTCGACCCGTGGCGACCAGGCGCCAGGTCCTCAGGCACCGCTGGCACGTGGCGAGCACGCTCGGGGAGTTCCCGGCGTTCGCGCAGACCGTGCGACAACTGCTGCGCAAGGCCGCCCGGGAGTGGGATGTAGCTCCGCTGCCGCACTATCCCGCCTTCCGGGCCGCGGGGGCGGGCAGGACCTAGGGGCTCGACGACAGCTGTCGAACTCGGCCGTAGGCGATGCGTATCGGCCAAGATCGGATCGTTCCGTCACTATCCGCGCACGCCTCGGATACGCTGCGACAGTCCCGCGTCGGACGTGCACGCCGGGCCTGGCGAGTCAAGGCCCCTGGGGCGCACGGCCGTTGTCACCCTGGTTGGTCCAGGGGGGCTCAATTGTCATGTCCCGAACCGAAATGGGCCAATGGCGGGGACGCCCGGCCGGTCGGGCAGGCCGGGGGGGCCGGGACCGGATGGAACACAACCAGGGCGGGAGGCCGACCGGCTGATGACACTGAGCATCGACGAACTACGGCAGCGGCTGGCAAGCAGCCAGGGCAAGACGTTCGAGATCACCGGTGAGGAACTCGGGGCGGCCGATCTGGTCTCGCGCCACCTCGGCGATTCGCTGAAGGTCGGCAAGGCGACCACCGACAGCGACGCCCTGACGGTCCACGGCACCGCCGCGCTGGGGGCAGCGACCGGCCTGCCGGTCACGGTGGCCTTCACGGCCGACGCCGACGGCAAGCAACTCGTCGGCTTCGACATCGCGTTCACCCTGAGTCTCTGGACCTTCACCACGGCGGCAGCGACCGAGGACTTCACCTACCTGTCCACGTTCGGCTTCACCCAGCCCAGGTTCGTCCTGCGCGGCGGCGACGTCGGCGCCGTCCTGGGCTGCACGCTCAACGGCGCCGCCTACCGCCTACCGGTCGACGGCGACGGCCCGCTGGTGCCGGACGGCGCCGGCGGCGGCGAGCTGCCGGACGTCACGCAGTCCTTCGGCTGCGCCCTGCCCGCGGACCTGGGCTTCAACCTCACCGACGTCTGGCTCCGCTACGACCAGGGCACGAAGACGCTGGTGCTGTCCGGGAGCGCCGCCCTGAGCGGCGGAGCCCCGGCCTCCAGCGTGGCCTGGGCGCTGCTGATCCAGGACCGGGGCGACGCGGGCAGGCGCTACCTCGGCGTGGTGCAGGCGGCCGTCAAGCTGTCGCTGTCCGGGCTGCCGATCATCAAGGCACTGGTGCCGCCGGCCAACGACCTGGTGATGCAGCACGTGGCCCTGCTGTTCATCACGGACGGGCTGGACGACACCGAGGTGGCGGACCTCAACAAGGCCCTCAAGGCGGTCAAGGCCGACTTCCCCGTGGGGAACGTGCCCGAGCTGCCGGCCGGCCCGCTGGACAGCGGGGTCACGGCGTCCCTCGCCTACGACCTCGGCGGCACGCCCCGGGAGGCCGTGAAGGTCCGGCTCGGCGAGGCCTCGCGCACCTGGACCGCCCTGCCGCAGGACAAGGGTCCCAGCGGCAAGGCCGACCAGCCGGCGAAGGCGGAGTCCAGCGGCCCGTTCCGGCTGGGCAAGCTCAACCTCGGCTACGCCAAGGGCACGATCCAGGTCACCGCGGACTTCAGCATCAACGCCCACGCCCTGACGTTCGAGGCGAGCGGCTTCGGGGTCAGCATTCCGCTGGCCGACCCCGGCAAGGCAACCCCCGTGCTCAAGGGCCTGGGCATCAGCGCGAAGGCGGACCCGATCGCGCTGGGCGGCGCGCTGCGCACGAACCCGACTCCGGACTGGCCGGTGCGGTACGACGGCGACGGCATGCTGACGGCGCCGGTCATCAGCGTCGGGATCGCCGGCTCCTACGCGCGCAAGGCGGACGGCACGCTCTCGCTCTTCCTCTTCGGCCAACTCGGCACCGGCACCAACCCGGAGGCCGGCTTCGGCCCGCCGCCCTTCCGGGTCAAGGACGTCTCCCTGGGCTTCGGCTACCACAGCGAGGTCCGCGTCCCGGCGCTGACCGAGGTGGACACCTTCCCCCTGCTCAACCTGACCGGCGGCGCCGACTCGACCCCGATGAAGGTGCTGGACACGCTGACAGGCGGGCTCAAACCCTGGGTCGCGCCCAAGGACGGCGAGATCTGGGTCGCGGCGGGCCTGCACTGGACGATGTTCGAGCTGGCCGACTTCCGTTCCATGGCACTGGTCGAGTTCGGCGAGTCCCTGGTGATCGCGCTGCTGGGGCTCGGGGAGTTCGACTTCCCCAAGCTGACGGCGGCCGAGCAGAAGGCGGGCAAGGATCCGAAGGTGGCACGGATCCAGATCGCGGCCGAGGCGCTGTACCGGCAGAGCGAGGGCCTGCTCTCCCTGACGGCCCAACTGACCGACAAGTCCTACATCCTGGACAAGAACTGCAAGCCCACCGGCGGCCTCGCGCTCTGCGTCTGGGTGCCCCCGAGCCCGCACGCCGGGGACTTCGTGGTCTCCGTCGGCGGCTACCACCCGGCGTTCGTCAAGCCCGGCCACTACCCCGCCGTACCCCGGCTGGGGATCAAGTGGTCGATCAGCAACACCCTCACCCTGACCGCTCAGGCGTACGCGGCCATCACCCCGCACGCGGCGATGCTGGGCGGCGCGCTGGCGCTGGTCTTCGACACCGGTCCGCTGCGGGCCTGGTTCACCGCGCACCTGGACGCGCTGATCCAGTGGTCGCCGTTCTTCTTCGACGTCGCCATGGGCGTCAGCATCGGGGTGCGGTTCTCCCTCCACGTCTGGTTCGTCCACATCACGATCAGCCTGGAACTCGGCGTGGACGTGGAGCTGTGGGGCCCGCCCATCGGCGGCAACGCCACCGTCCACCTGTGGTTCATCAGCTTCCACATCGGCTTCGGCAAGAGCCGCCCGGACCACCTGCCGCCCGTCCCCTGGACCGACTTCCAGTCCCAGCTGCCGCCCAAACAGCAGGCCGTGCAGGCCAATCCGGTCGCCGGGCTGTCCTGGAAGCCCACCGCTCCCTCGTCCCTCGCCCGGGTGGGCGACGACGGAACGGACACCGGCCCCTGGTACGCCTCCACCCACGGGTTCAGCTTCGTCACCTCCTCGGCCGTGCCGGCCAGCAAGGTGCTCTTCGGCGGCGCCGCCGTGACCCCGGACGAGGACCCGCTGCACATCCGCCCGATGCAGCAGGGCGACCTGACGTCCACCCACAGCGTCACGATCACCAAGGACGGCCAGGAGGTCGACCACTCCACCTGGAGCGTCGAGCCGGTGCGCTCCAACGTGCCGCAGTCGCTGTGGGGCCCGGGCGAGAGCTCGCTGAACGGCACCGGGCTGCTGCCCGGCCGGCTGACCGGCCTGACGGTCACCGTCCCGGCACCGGCCTTCAACGGACAGCTGACGGTCGCACCCGGCGTCCTCGACCTCGACCCGCTGCTGCCCCAGGGCGCCCTGCCCCTGGACGCGGGAGCGGCCGCGGTCGGCCCCGTGGCGCAGACGAGCGCGCAGACCGTGGCGGCCATCACCTCCGCCGACACCGGCATCGCCGCCCCCTCGACCGCCACGAAGCGCGAGGCCCTGCGCGCCCAGCTCGGCGGGCTCGGGTACCTGCTCGACCCCGCCTGCCCGCTGAGCGGCTACGCCGACCTCGCCCGCGGCGACCTGGCCGCCGAGCCGCTTCTCGTCCCGACCGGAAAGTGACCACCTGATGCTCAGTCAAGATTCCGGAACCGCCAGCGGCCTGGAGTTCCACGACAGCCTCGTCCCGGCCCTGGAGGCGGGGACCTACCAGATCACCACCGGGCACGCCATCGACGGCCTGGACACCGGCGACTACTTCGCCACGCCAGTGGTGCGCACCCTTGAGGTACAGGCCGCGCGGTTCGCGCTGCCCGACGGCGCGGTGCACGGGGTGTACCCCACCGACGGCGCCACCGGCACCTTCGACCAGCTGCTGCCGCACATCACCCTGGACACTCCGCCACTGCCCTGGGAACGCACCCTCACGGGGGCGCCGCCCACCCCCGGACAGCCGGCCGTACCGTGGCTGGCGGTGCTCCTCTTCGCCGAGGGCGAGCTGCCGGGCGACCCGTCCGCCACCGGCCGCACCGAGACGACGACCGTCGCCGACCTGCTGGCCACCCCCGCCACCGAGGCCATCGCCCCCGCGCTGACCGACGTCGAACAGCCGGACCAGGCCACCGAGTGCCGAACGATCGACGTCCCCCCGAAGCTGTTCGCCGCGATCGCCCCGCGCACCGGGGAGCTGGGCCGGCTCGTCCACCTGCGGCGCGGCGAGGACGAGCCCAGCGGGGCGCGCTCACGCAGCGACCGCACCCGGGCCCGCTCGCTGCGCGGCGTCCACCGCGCCACCCCGCCCCGCTGGTGGCACACCCTGCGCGACGACCCGTCCTACGAGGGCCTGCACGCGGTGGTCGTGGGCAACCGCTTCCCCACCACCACCGGCGGCCAGTACACGGCCCACCTGGTCTCCCTGGAGGGCTTCGCCGCGTACCTCGACGGCAGCACGGTGGCGAGCGCGCCGCTGCGCCTGGTCTCGCTGCGGTCCTGGTCGTTCCGCTCCCTGCCGGACTCCGGGGCGCACTTCGGCACCCTCGTCGAGAACCTGGCCGCACCCGGCAGCCAGGACGCCGCCGCGCTGGGGCTGCGGCTGCCGCCGAACGGCGCCACCGGCGAGGCCGGCGACCGGCTCACCCAGGGCTACACGCCACTGGCCCACCAGCTCGACTCGGGCGAGCAGAGCTACGCCTGGTACCGGGGCCCGCTCACCCCGCTGCCCACCCAGCCGCTCCCGCAGACCGTGGAGCACAGCGCGAACGCGGACGCCCGGCTGGTGTACCTGGAGGAGCACGGCCTCTTCGACGTCAGCTACGCCGCCGCGTGGACCCTGGGCCGCTCCCTCGCGCTCGCGGACCCGCAGTTCCCGCCCGCGCTGATGGCCTGGCGCACGGTGGCCCGGGCCGGCGCGGGCCGGATGCTCGCCGCGCGCGCCCGGGCCGGCAGCGGCAGCCTCGCCGGCACCCGGGCCGCGACCGACCCCCTGGGCGCACCCGCGGCGATCGGCGCCCGCCCGGCCCGGCAGGCGTTCGAGGCGAGCGCCCTGGGCGGCCTCGCCCACACCCTCACCACCGCGCTGGCGAGCCCGCTGGACCAGGCCGCCGCCGGCCGGCGGCTGGCCCAGGCGCGACCGGCGGCGCCCCTCCAGGCCGCCGCGCCGTGGCTGCGCGGCCAGCTGGCCCGGCCCGAGGCACGCGAGGCACTGCGGGCGGCGACCGCCGACGCCGCGAACCCGGTGCTGGACTGGCTGGACCGCCTGGCCCTGCTCCACCCGGTGCCCCTGGAACAGCTCGTGCCCCGCCAGGAGCTGCTGCCCAACGAGAGCCTGCGCTTCTGCTACGTCGACCGGGCCTGGCAGACGGCGCTCATCGACGGGGCGCTGAGCATCGGCATCTCCGGCAGCCTGGACAGCGACCTCAGCACGCTGCTGCACGACGCCCTCACCGACCTGCCCGCCCGCCTCTCGGGCTTCCTGGTCCGCTCCTGCCTGGTGCCCGGCTGGCCCGCCCTGCGCATGCACCTGTACGCCGGCGAGGACGAACTGACGGTGCTGCGCGCCGACACGGTGGGCGAGGACGTGCTGCTGGTGCTGGCCGACGGCATCGTGGACCGGCTCGTGGTGGCGGAGCCGCCCCAGGGCCTGCACTTCGGCATCCAGGACGGCGACGTCCTGGACCTGCGCAACCTCAAGGGCGACAACATCGGCACCACGCTGCCGGGCGTCCAGCTGACGCAGGTCAGCGGCTACCTGAACCCGGACACCCGGGTCCTGGACGTCACCCGGATCGGCGACGCCATCACCGCCGCCCTCGGCGACCACGCCCAGGCAGGCGGCCTCAGCGCGGCCGGCTGGGCGATCCAGATGGTCAAGGCGGCCCAGCAGATGACCTTCCAGCGATGACCCTCCAGCGATCCTGACGAAAGCGAGCACCATGCCGAACGACGACAAGGGACCGCTGATCGTCCCGGTCCAGGTCGACGCCCTGGCGGTCAACGACGAAGTCCGCTTCAGCGTGCCGTTCATCCGCTGGCAGGCCAACTTCAACCTGCTGGCGCAGAACCTCCCGCCCGAGGGCGGGCCCTTCGACAACAACCTGGCCGCGCACTGGGACACCGACACCGCCGCGGGCGGCGTCTACCTCCAGTGGCAGCTGCCCCAGGCCCTGCGCAACGGCGCGCACGACCCGGACACCGGCGACACCACCTTCCCGCTGGTACCCAACCGATGGCTCGTCGTCCGCTACAGCGGCCCGGCCGCCGGCCGCACCGCCGACTCCTGGGTGATCGAGAGCGACTGGCTGCCCGCCGACGGCGACACCGCCACCGGCACCACCCCCTACCTGCGCCCCGGGACCGCCAAAAGCGTCCACATCGGACGGCGCACCGCCGCCGCCGACTGGCCGGGCGAGAGCGGCACCCAGGACCCGTACGTCACCGCCGCCGGACCGGGCCTGCTCACCTTCTCCGCCTTCCAGCCCTTCAACGAGAACGTGCTCTCCCTGCACGACGACCTCACGGGCGTCGCGGACCAGAACACCCTCAGCTACCTCGTCACCGGCTGGTACTCCGCACCCGGCGCCGACCCGCTGCACGAGGCGACCAGCCTGGCCGACCTCGGCTGGGCCCTGGCCGCCGACCCCACCGCCGACACCCCGCCCACCGACCGCACCCTCTACACCGGTCAGGTGCTGGGCCTGAACTGGGAAAAGACCGGCAGCGTGCCCGCCTCGGACCGCCCCCAGGGCGTCGACGTGGACGTCGCCGTGGGCAACAGCTCCGTCGACGCGCTCACCGCCCTGCTGGTGGCCAAGGGCACCGACGCCGACGACGCCGCCCGGCTGGAGGCGCTGGCGCACGGCCTGCTCGACGGCCTGGACGACGCGGGCACCGAGTCCGTCGACCAGTCCATCCACCGCGCCTGGTTCGGCTCCACCCACGGCGGCTACACCTGGGACCTGGTGGACGGCACCGCCGGCGCCGAACTCTGCGCCCGGCTCAACACCGACCAGGCCGCCCACGACGCCCAGGTGCGCCAACTGGCCGACACCCAGTGGAAGTTGTACGGCGCCTGGTGGCTCAACCGCCTCGACGACGTCCCCGACGCCTACACCGACACGCTGCCCGCCACCCTGAAGCCCAGCGAGCAGGACAGCCTCGCCGCCCGGGTCACGGCACTGGCCGCCGAGATCGCTGCCCGCCGCGACCCCCGCTCCGGGCACACGCAGCCGATCCCCTGGGGCGCCACCGACGAGGACCTCGCCACCGCCGCCCAGGCCTACCTGACCGCGCACGGCGCCGACCCCGCGACCTGCACGCTCAAGCGCTCCCCGCTGGGCGAGTTCCACCACGCGCAGGACCCGGTGGTGCTGCTGAACGGGATCAAGACACCGACCCCGGCCGACCTCACCGCCGCACTGCCCTGCCGCACGCCGGACCACCTGCTGACCGGCATCGACCTGGGCAGCGGCCTGGCCCCCGCCCCGGCCACCGTGCCCGGGCCGCCCCTGACCCACCTGCCCGAGGCCGCCACCCTCGCCACCCTGCTCGGCGAGTTCTGGCTGCTCGACCAGGCCCAGGCCGCCGGCACCCTCGCCGACGCCGTGGCCCACCCCGACCAGCGGGTCACCGGCACCCTCCCCGCCCTCGGCACCAGCAGCTGGCGCCAGCCCTGGAAGCCGCTCTACCTGCTCTACGAGCTGTCCTACTACCCCATCCCGCACGACACCTCCGACGGCGACTGCTGGCAGTTCGACGGCACCCGCTACCACTGGACGAAGACCGGCCCGGCCGACCCGCCCGTCTACCAGTCCTACACGGGGCGGATCTACCTCACCCCGCACGCCACCTTCAACCTCGCCGCCCAGATCAAGCAGTACCGCGCCACCCACCCCGACGCGCCCCAGGACGAGCTCCAGCAACTCGCCGACCAGGTGGCCGGCTGGGACCTGCTCAGCCAGGCCCTCGACGGACTCACCCCGCGCATCACCCTGCGCGACCCGGCCCTCGCCGCCCACCCCGACGACGCCAAGGGCCTGGCCACCCTGATCGGCTCCCAGTACCAGAGCACCCCCGTCCCCGGCGCCCTGCCCTCCCGCAGCGGCAAGTGGCCCGCCTCGGACTTCCCGCACCTGCGCGCCGGCCAGTTCTACTTCAACCGGATCGCGGTCGTCGACCAGTTCGGCCAGGTCACCGACCCGATCAACCCGCAGGGCAGCGGCAGCTCCACCGACAACGACAAGAAGCACCTGGTGCTGGCCGACAGCGTGCGCCCGGACGACGGCGCGACGATCCTGCCGGAGTTCCCCTACCGCTACGCCGAACTGCGCCCCCGCCTCCTGCAAGGAGCCCGGCTCCGCTTCGACGCCGTCAGCGCCACCGACGACAGCCAGGTGCTCGACCTGCACGCGGGCGTCAACCCCGTCTGCGGCTGGCTGCTGCCCAACCATCTGGACGCCGCCCTCGCCGCCTTCGACCCCGACGGCGGCGCGCTCGGCCAGTGCCGGACGGTCTACACCGACAGCGGCCAGCAGCAGGTCGTCTGGGACCCGGCACCGGGCTCCGCATACCCCACCCTGGACAGCCTCGCCCCCGAACTCCCGCACCTGGCCTCCTTCCTGACCGGCCTGCGCGACGCCGGCCCGTCGGCCCTGGCCGCCACCCTGAAGGCCGTCGACGAGACCCTCTACACCGTCAACCCGCTCGGCGGCTGGGACGACACCACCATGACCGTGCTCGCCGGGCGGCCCCTGGCCCTGCTGCGCACCCGGCTGGCCCTCGAACTCGACGGACCGCCGGTCATGGACCCCAGCTGGGAACAGTGGCAGTACGTCCTGGACCCGAGCAGCACCGCGCCCCGGCCGGTCTCCCTGGACTACCGGTGGGGCGTGCGGCTCGGCGCGCTGGAGAACCTCGCCGACGGCCTGATCGGCTACACCAGCGGCGACGACTACACCACCCTGCACACCGTCCACCTGCCGTCGGACGCCCCGTCCTACCTGGCCGGCATCGGCACCGGGTTCCCGCTCACCACCGCCGGCACCCCGCAGTACCTCACCCTGCTCGCCGACCCCCGGGGCGCCGTCCACGCGGTCAGCGACATCCTGCCGGTCTCCGTCTTCACCGTGCCCGCCGAGTTCGTCAGCGCCGCGCTCTCCCGGATGGAGGTCTCCTTCCGCCTCGGCCCGGTCCTGACCAGCCCGCAGGGCGTCACCGGCGCCGACGGCAGCCCCGCCACCGGCTGGGTCCTGCCCCGCCCCCCGGCCCGCCACGGCGCCTGGAGCTGGGCCGAAACCACCACCACCGGCTGGCAGGACAGCCCGCTGGCACCCGCCGGCACCCCCGGCCACATCCCGACCCCGGCCGCCCCGCTCAGTGCCCGCACCGGCCGCCTGCGCCTGCGCGGCGCGGCCGCCGACGAGCAGTGACCACCGACCCACGCACCACCGATCCACGAACCACAGAGCCACGGATTACCGACCCAGGAGCAGCAGTGTTCGTCCGCGCCGGAGCCAGCGCCTCCACCGCCCTGAACTACCTCGTCACCACCGCACCTTCACCCCTGGAGATCACCCCGGCGGACACCACGTTCACCCCGGCCACGATCTCCGTCACCGCCGCCAACCCCGGCCCCGACCCGGTCCGCGTCGTCTCCGTCAAGTTCACCCTCGTCGCAGGCACCGGCGCCGGCGCCCTCACGGAACACCTGGACCAGATCCACGCCACGGTGACCCCCGGCGCCGACTGGACCTTCGCCCGCGAGGACGACGGCACCTTCCTCGCCGTGCCCACCGGCGACCAGGGCTACGTCGAAGTCACCGACAAGGCCGTACTGTTCGAGCTCACCAACATCGCCGTCAACGGCGAGATCGGCGTCACCACCCTCGACATCCTGGAGAGGACCCAGGACGACGAGGGCGACACCTCCAAGGGAACCGCCGAGTTCCAACTCGGCAAGTGCTTCCCAGGCTTCCAGTTCAGCGACCTGACACCCGCGTTCCTCGACGACGGCCACACCACCGTGACCAACGGCAACACCGTCACCCTGACCTGGACCGCCTCCCACGGCGCCGCCTACACCATGCTCCACGAGAACAAGTCCTACGACGTCACCAACACCCGCACCTGGACCTCCCCGACACTCACCCGCGACGCCACCTTCCACCTGCGCGCCAGCCTCACCACCGACGGCCACACCGTCACCCACTACCTGCACACCAACGTCACCGTGGACAAGCCCGACCTCACACTCGGCACCCTGACGGTGAACGGGGACGCCCAGGTGTCCGGGCAGAGCAACGTCCAAGGCCTGCACTGCGCGCAGACGCTGGAGGTCGGCGGTGAGATCCACGCCGCGGCGACCGTGTACGGCGGCGACCACACCAAGCCCGTGACCCTGTACGGCGCCCATGTCACCAGCGACCTCACCGTCGACGGCAACCTCAGCGCCACCGGCGCCGACGCCATCGTCCGGATCCGGGACCTGCGAGGCCCCTCCAGCATGAAGCTCAGCATCAACAGCGACACCGAGGTCCTCACCGGAAACAGCGTCACCATCGCCGACGCCCTCACCGTCGGCGGACTCCTGACGGCCAACGGGGACCTCGACGTCTGGTACAGGGACAACAACGTGCAGAAGATGACGACATCCGGCGTCACTGGCGGCGTGAAGTTCCTCGGCCCAGTCGTGTTCAACAACTGCACCATCAACCAGGGCGACTGGGCCAAGCTCAAGAACTTCAGCGATGGCCAGGCCAAGTTCCAGATCTGGAACACCATGTACACCGACGAGAGCAAGGAGGCGGTCGTCTTCGTCTACGGCGGTAAGGGCGACCACCGCGACGTGATGGCCGACTTCGGCAGCCCGGGTGTGGGACACCAAGGGCAGACGTTCCGATTCGTTTTCGAGTAGTCCGACCGCCGGGCAGGTTGAGCCGGCTGGACTGCTTTCCGATCGGAAAGTCCCTGGAACTCACCTGAGCCGGCCCCGCGATGGCCTGCTGCAACGAACCGCGGGGGGGGGGGGGGGCCCCCCCCGCGGCGGGCGCCGGGCGGGGGCGGGCGGGGGGGCCGGGGGGGGGGGCCGGCCCCCCCCCCCCCCGCGGGCGCGCGGGCGGCGCCCG
>NZ_JBHWIO010000121.1:8004-23359 GCF_042732075.1 Kitasatospora sp. NPDC059812 | reverse complement strand
CAACCCCAGAAGAATCTGAGGCCGGGGATGTCAACATATCTGGCGTTGACTTTTGGCACGCTGTTGAGTTCTCAAGGAACGGACACTTCCTTCGGGCCGCCTTCCAGCGGGCCCTCCGGGCGCTTCGTTCTTTCGTGTTTCAAGCTTATCAGATGTTTTCCGCTCCGTTTTCCGGAGTTTCATTCATCGGAATTCGCTTTCCGCTTGCCCCCGCTCTCTCGCGGCGACTCCGGAACTGTACGGGGACAGGCCCGCCACATGCAAATCGCCCCCGCCCGGGGTCCCGGGCAGGGGCGATCCGTGCGACACGGACCAGGTCAGCGGACCTCGGTGATCTCCGGACCGCGGGCGAACGGGTCGAGGGCCGCGCCGCCGAAACGGCTGTCGCCCTCGCCGGCCGCAGCCGCAGCCACACCGCCGCCGTCGGCGACCATCTGGGCGTCCTCGGGGAGCTTCAGCACGATCGGGTCGCGGGGCGCCATCGGGCTCTCGCCTCGGACGACGACCGTCTGCTGGAAGACCTGCTCCAGGATCCCGGCCATTTCCGGCTGCACGGCGGCCTGGCCCGAGATCACACCGCGCAGGAACCAGCGCGGGCCGTCGCAACCGACGAAGCGCACCAGCTGTACGCCCTGGGTGCCGTCCGGCAGCTGCACCGGAACCTGCGCGCGGAGGTGCCAGCCGAGCGGGCCCTCCTCCTCCTCGATGAGGCCGCCCTGCGCGGTGATGCCGTTGGCGATCTCCTCGCGGACCTCCCCCCAGATGCCCTCCGACTTGGGAGCGGCGAAGGCCTGCAGCTGGATGGCGCTGTTGCCGAGGACCAGGGTCGCGGCGACGATCGCGTCACCGGCGACCTCCACCCGCAGCTCCATGCCCTCGACACCGGGGACCAGCAGACCCCCGAGGTCCACTCGCCCCTCCTCGGGGTTCTCCAGCTCGGAGTGGTCCCACGGACCGTCCGGCCGCGGGGCCGGCGGCAGGCCGACCTTGTCGGACGGGTCCAGCTCGGTCACGTTCTCGCTCTCGGCGGAACCTTCGACGTCATCGGCCGTCTCGTCGGCGCTGATGGCGTCGTCGGCGAGCTGCTCGACAGCGTCCTCGCTCTTCTGGCGACGACGGAACACGGTCACTGTCCTTCCCGGTCCAAGACCGATGCGAATA
Source organism: Kitasatospora sp. NPDC059812 (assembly GCF_042732075.1). Lineage (NCBI taxonomy): Bacteria > Bacillati > Actinomycetota > Actinomycetes > Kitasatosporales > Streptomycetaceae > Kitasatospora > Kitasatospora sp. NPDC059812. The sequence goes on along the minus strand of NZ_JBHWIO010000121.1, from coordinate 22,198 downwards.
CCTGCTCGGCTTCCTGCGAGGCCGCGGGAATGCTAGACCGCGGCGTGGCCGCCGGTCGACCCGAACCCGCCCTCGGCACGTGCCGACCCAGGCAGCTCGGCCACCTCGTGGAAACGGGCCTTCTCGACCTGCTGGATCACCAGCTGGGCGATCCGGTCCCCTCGGCGGAAGCTGACCCCCTCGCGCGGGTCCAGATTGACGACGATCACCTTGATCTCTCCACGGTACCCGGCATCGACCGTCCCCGGGGCGTTCACGAGGGCAACTCCGCAACGAGCTGCCAGCCCGGACCGGGGGTGGACGAAGGCCGCGTAGCCGTCCGGGAGGGCGATCGCGATGCCGGTGGGCAGGACGGCCCGCTCACCGGGGGCCAGCTCGGCGTCCACGGCGGTGCGCAGATCGGCTCCCGCGTCGCCGGGCTGCGCGTAGGCGGGCAGCGGCAACTCTGGGTCGATGCGCCTGATCAGGACGTCCAGCGGCGGGCGGGGGGTGTTGCTCAAGGGTTCACCTCAAAGGCTCGTGCGCGCTTCATCAGATCCGGGTCGTCGAGGACCTTCTCGATGTCCTCGGGACGACCGTGCGTGGTGAAGTGTTCCAGCTTCACCTGGATGAAGAGCGCCTGCGCCCGCACCGCGACCGGTCCGTCGGGGCCGCCGATGCGCGCCTCGGCGGCGCTGTAGATCTTGCGGCCGTGGACGCCGGTGACCCAGGCGCGCAGGTGCAGCACCGAGTCGACCGGGACGGGGCAGAGGAAGTCGGTCTCCAGCCGGCCGGTGACGGCGGGGGCGTGCAGCAGCCAGTTGAGCGTGCCGAGGGTCTCGTCCATGGCGGTGGTCAGCACTCCGCCATGGGCCAGGCCCGGGCCGCCCTGGTGGACGTCCCGGACGGCGAACTCGGCGGTGACGTCGAGTCCCTCGCCGGCGACCGCGTCGATCCGCAGCCCGCCGGGGTGTTGCGGTCCGCAGCCGAAGCAGTGCTCGTAGTGGGAGCCGAGCCGGGTGCCGGGGGCGGGCGCCTCGGGGGCGCGCGGCGGCAGTACGGCGTCCGGCGGCGGGGTGGTCGGGGACGGCGGCAGCGCGGGCGCCGGCCGGTCGGCGGGGGCGGTGGGGGTGGTCGAACCGGTCACGGGGCCCCAGCCTACCCAGGGGTAGGCGCGCGGCCGGTGGGGGTGGCGTCCCGGTGCCGGCGTCAGGGCGCCCACAATGGGGGCATGTACGACGAACGCCTCACGGTGCCGCGCTCCTGGTGGCTGCTCCCGGTCGCGACCGGGCTCACGCTCGCCCTGATCCTGCTGCGGGTCGGCGGTCTGGCCGCGCTGGTCGGGCTGGTGGTCGGCATCGCCGCCGGCGCGGTCGCGATCAGCAGCTACGGCTCGGTCCGGATCCGCGTGGTGCAGGGCTCGCTGGTGGCCGGGCCGGCCCGGATCCCGGTGGACGCCCTGGGCACCGCGCACCCGCTGAGCCCCGCCGAGGCGGTGGCCTGGCGCGGGCCGAAGGCCAACCCGCGCGCCTTCATGCTGCTGCGCAGCTACGTCCCGACGGCGCTGCGAATCGAGGTGACCGACCCGTCCGACCCGACGCCCTACCTCTACCTGTCGACCCGCTCGCCGATGAAGCTGGCGGAGGCGCTGGAGGAGGCACGTCGCGGCGCCCGCACCTAGGGGCCCGCGCCCAGGGGCTCTCCGGCCGATCCTGCCGGACAGCACCTGGCGGTGGGACCCGCGCACGCCCGGGGGCAGCCCCGGACGCGCACAGGCCCGAAAAACGGAGAGGGACGGTTCCGCTGATGCGGGACCGTCCCTACGACTTTGTGCCGGCCGACGTGCTCATGGCCGACTCCGTCCTCCCGGTGCCGTCCGTCAGGACGACTCCCGGACCTGCCGTCCGGCCCCGCTGCCCGGGGCCGGAAGGGGCGCTGTGCCGGCCCCGCGGAAGCCGCGGGTGCCGGGCCCTGTCCGCCGCGGTGCTCAGGCGCCGCAGTCCCGGCAGATCGGGTTGCCGTTCTTCTCGCTGTACAGCTGACTGCGGTGGTGCACCAGGAAGCAGCTCATGCAGGTGAACTCGTCGGCCTGCTTCGGCAGCACCCGGACCGCGAGCTCCTCGTTCGAGAGGTCTGCGCCCGGGAGCTCCATGCCCTCGGCCGCGTCGAACTCGTCGACGTCGACAGAGCCGCCGCCCTTGTCGTTCCGCCGAGCCTTGAGTTCCTCGATGCTGTCTTCGTTGAGCTCGTCGTCGGTCTTGCGTGGGGTGTCGTAGTCCGTTGCCATTGTTCGCTCTCCCCCTCCGGGTTTGTGCGGTGTGTGCGGTATCTCCAGCGCACGTAACGCATGGGGGGTCGGTCTTGTGCCCGACCCGAGGCGGAGATTTTGCCTTACTTCAAGCCCTGTTACTCAATCGACACTCAGCCAGGGGTCCATTGGGGTGATCCACCAGGCTGCGGGAGGCCTCACGCTGGGCCATCGCCAGCCTCCTCCAGCATCCGCTCGGCGGCCACTCACAGTGAGCACGGGCCGCGCTGACGCTCGTCCATTCCCTTGCCCACCTGGGGTGCCGACCAATCATCCGGCCGGGTACTGACCCGAAATCCGGTCACGGACTGCGATCGGCACCCCAGCTCGGATGATCACTCTCCGAGGTCGGGTGAAGTCACGGAGCGACACGATGTGAGCTTGGTCACGTTCAGAATCTTCCAGGGCAAACCACGGAAAATCCACCCACTTCGACTGCTCCGCCGAACACCCTAGTCGGCGCTCCTGCGCGCGGCCCGGCGGGCCAGGATCGCGGCCTGGCGCTCCTCGAACTTACGCGCCTGGCCGTCCAGCCCGTCCAGGAAGACGCCGAGCTCGTTCTGCGCCAGCTGGCCCTCCGGGCCGAGGCCGCCGATCTCCATCACGCGCAGGTGGCGCAGCACCGGCTGCAGCACGTCGTCGTGGTGGATGCGCAGGTTGTAGACCCCGCCGAGGGCGATCTGCGCGGCGGCCCGCTCGAAGCCGGGGATGCCGTGGCCGGGCATCCGGAAGTCGGTGACCACGTCGGCCACGGCCCGCATGGCCTGGTCGGGGGCGATCTCCAGGGCGGCCTTCAGCAGGTTCCGGTAGAAGACCATGTGGAGGTTCTCGTCGTTGGCGATCTTCGCCAGCAGCTGGTCGCAGAGCGGGTCGCCGGCGTACTTGCCGGTGTTGCGGTGCGAGATGCGGGTGGCGAGCTCCTGGAAGGCCACGTACGCGACGGACTGCAGCATGCTGTGCGCGTTGTCGGACTCGAAGCCCTCGGACATGTGGCTCATCCGGGCCCGCTCCAGCTCCACCGGGTCGACGGCCCGGGTGGCGAGCAGGAAGTCGCGAATGGCTATCCCGTGCCGGCCCTCCTCGGCGGTCCAGCGGTGCACCCAGGTGCCCCAGGCGCCCTCGCGGCCGAACATGCTGGCGATCTCGTGGTGGTAGCTGGGGAGGTTGTCCTCGGTCAGCAGGTTCACCACCAGCGACACCCGGCCGAGCGGCGTCACCTGGGACTGCTCGACGGCCCAGGCGTCGCCGCCCAGCACGCCGTCGAAGTCGCGGCCCTGGCTCCACGGCACGAACTCGTGCGGCATCCACTCCTTGGCCACGGCGAGGTGGCGGTTGAGCTCCTTCTCCACGACCTCTTCGAGGGCCAGGATCAGCCGGGCGTCGGTCCAGCCGGTCGATCCGAGGGAGGCGCTGCTCTGCACAGGGGCGATGGTCACGGTCTTGCTCCTGGGGGACGGCACGCGCGGGACGGGCGCGTTGGGCGGGCACGTCTGCGGACGCACTTACGGTTCCGTAGGTTACGACACCGTAAGTTGCTCGGGCAGGAAATGACAAGCCGCCCCCGCCAGGCCTTATGTCGTCTTGACGGGCCTGACGGGGGCGGCGGTGAACGGTCGCTTACGGAGCGCGGCGGCGGGGAGGGCGCGGCGGGGCCGGGAGGGGCCCGGCGGGCGGGGTCAGGGGTTGGGGATCCGGACCCGCATGGTGAGGCCGCCACCGGCGCGCGCAGTGGCCTCGATGGTGCCACCGTGGGCGCGCACCACCGAGCGGACGATGGACAGGCCGAGCCCGACCCCCTTGTCGCTGCGGGTGCGGTCGGCGCCCTTGACCCGGCGGAACGGCTCGAAGATGTGCTCCAGCTCGTAGCCGGGCACCACCGGGCCGGTGTTGGACACCACCAGCTCGCCGCCGCCGGGCACCTCGGCGGTGGCCAGCTCGACCCAACCGCCGGGGGTGTTGTACCGGACGGCGTTCTGCAGCAGGTTGAGCGCCAGCCGCTCCAGCAGCACGCCGTTGCCCGCGACCACGGCCGGAGCGAGCTTGGAGCGCAGCTCGACCTCTCGCCGGTCCGCCTCGGCCCTGGTCTGCTCCAGGGCTCGGGTGGCCACCTCGGAGAGCTCCACCGGGCGGCGGTCGGTCAGCTCGTTCTCGCTGCGGGCGAGCAGCAGCAGGCCCTCCACCAACTGTTCGCTGCGCTCGTTGGTGGCCAGCAGGGTCTTGCCGAGCTGCTGGAGGTCGGGCGAGGCGGCCGGGTCGGAGAGCTGGACCTCCAGCAGGGTGCGGTTGATCGCCAGCGGGGTGCGCAGTTCGTGCGAGGCGTTGGCGACGAAGCGGCGCTGGGAGTCGAAGGACCGGTCGAGCCGGTCCAGCATGTCGTCGAAGGTGTCGGCGAGTTCCTTGAGCTCGTCGTCCGGCCCGTCCAGCTCGATCCGCCGGTGCAGGTCGGAGGAGGCGACGTCGCGGGCGGTGCGGGTGATCCGGCCGAGCGGGCGCAGCACCCGGCCGGCCAGCGCGTAGCCGGCCGCGAAGGCGATCACGGCGAGGCAGACCAGCATCGTGAGCGACTTGCGCAGCAGGGTGTTGAGCGCCGAGTTGGAGCGCAGCAGGTAGTCGCCGGCCTGCTCCTGGTTGAACTGCGCGCTGTTCATCGGGACGCCGTTGACCCGCAGGCTGCCGTCGAACTGGAACGTGCGCGGCGCCAGGTTGTTCACGGCGTCCTGGAAGAACACGTACATCAGCAGCAGCAGGACCACGCCGGCCATCAGGAACATGCCGCCGTAGAGCAGGGTGAGCCGCATCCGGATGGTCGGCCGGAAGGGCAGCCAGGCGAGCATGCCGTCGCCGGGGGTGTAGCGACCGGGCTGGGGCGCGCGCGGGGGGTGCTGGGGCTTGGGCGGTACGGCGCGCGGGCCGCCGGCGGGCGCGCCGGAGGGCCCGCCGGCCGGGGGCGGGGTGGTCATGATGGTCCTCTCGGGGCGTCCGCCGGGGCGGGCGCGGGGTGGGTGGAGTCCGACCGGGCCCGGCGAACGGATCCGGTCCGGTCCGCTCGGATCCGGTCAGGTGGTCCGGCGGGTCCGGTCAGATCCGGTAGCCGGAGCCCGGGACGGTGACGATCACCGGCGGGTCGCCGAGCTTGCGGCGCAGCGTCATCACGGTGACGCGCACGACGTTGGTGAACGGGTCGGTGTGCTCGTCCCAGGCCTTCTCCAGCAGCTGCTCGGCGGAGACGACGGCGCCGCCGGCCCGCATCAGCACCTCCAGGACGGCGAACTCCTTGGGGGCGAGCTGGACGGTGCGGCCCTCGCGGATCACCTCGCGGCGGCCCGGGTCGAGCGAGATGCCGGCCCGCTCCAGCACCGGGGGCAGCGGGACGGTCGCACGGCGGCCCAGCGCCCTTACCCGGGCGACGAGTTCGCTGAAGGCGAACGGCTTCGGAAGGTAGTCGTCCGCGCCGATCTCCAGGCCCTCGACCCGGTCGCTGATGTCGCCGGAGGCGGTCAGCATGATCACCCTGGTGGCCAGGCCCTGTTCGACCACCTTGCGGCAGACGTCGTCGCCGTGGACCAGCGGGAGGTCGCGGTCCAGGACCACGACGTCGTAGTCGTTGACCGCGATGCGCTGGAGCGCGGCCTCCCCGTCGTACACCACGTCGACGGCCATCGCCTCGCGGCGCAGGCCGGTGGCGACAGCCTCGGCGAGCAACTGCTCGTCCTCGACGACGAGAACCCGCACGATCGTTGTCCCTTCTCCAGGCCGGCCCCGGAAGCGGACGCGCGGCTCCGACGGTGCCTCCATCCTGCCTGGTCCGCCGGTAAAGCAGCGATAAGCTGCCGCCCAGGCACGGAGCGTTGGCAGCGGGTGATGACCGTTCGTGTCGGGACCAGTCCGGTTGGACTGTGACACAGGCAACTTTCTCGGGCCGGAAGGTTTCCCCATCCCCCCGGCGGGGAGGACAGCTTCACACCCGCGATCTGGCTGTTGGCCGATCGCACCCACCCGCCGTGCGTTCATCCGCGCCGGCCCTGGGGCTGGGACGTCACCGGGAGCGGCCGAAGGTCGTCTCCGCGCTCGACCGGAGATCCACGACCTGCCGGACGGGGCGCTGCCGCTGGCCACACCTCCTCGGGGCGGAGAACGTACGACCGTGCACGTCCGACACAGTAAGGGGGCCCGTATGGACGCCTTCAAGGCCGGAATCCTGCAGCGCATAGCCAACGCCGAGCAGGATCTGCACCGCGCGATCGAGGCCGGGGACGAGTTCCTCGCCGAGGTGGAGCAGTCCGAGCTGGACGACCTCCGCCGGCTCGCCGCCGAGCACGGCGTGGACACCGTGCTGGAGCGCCACCGCACCGCCGCCTGATCCACCCGACCTTCCGACCCGACGCCGGACCTCCGGCACCAGCGGCCCTGCGGGGGTCGTGCGAAAACCCCAGGCCCTGGCATCCCCCGTATGCCAGGGCTCTTCGCTGTCCAGGACTGAGGACGCGTCCTCAGTCCGCCCAGGCGCGCAGCGCGGCCAGCCGCTCCTGCAGCGGCTGGTACACGCCCGGGGCGGCGGCCACGGTCAGCTCGCCGTCCGGGCCGTGCCCGGGGCGGCCGCCGACCAGGGCCCCGGCCTCGGCGGCGATCAGGCAGCCGGCCGCGCGGTCCCAGGGGGCGAGGCCGCGCTCGTAGTAGCCGTCCAGCCGCCCGGCGGCGACGTCGCACAGGTCCACCGCGGCTGCCCCGCCCCGGCGGATGTCCCGCACCTCGGGCATCAGGGACAGCAGCACCTCGGCCTGGCGGGTCCGCACCGACTGGACGTAGTTGAAGCCGGTGCCGATCAGCGCCTGGCCCCACGGCGGGGCCGGGCGGGTGGAGAGCGGCCGCCCGTCGAGCCGGGCGCCGCGCCCGAGGACGGCGTGGAACAGCTCGCCGCGGGCCGGCGCGTACACCACGCCGACGACCGCCCGGCCGTCCAGCTCGGCGGCCACGCTGACCGCCCAGGAGGGCAGCCCGTACAGGTAGTTGACCGTGCCGTCGAGCGGGTCGACGACCCAGCGCACCCCGCTGGTGCCGGGCCGTTCGGCGCCCTCCTCGCCGAGGTAGCCGTCCTCGGGGCGGCGCTCGGTGATCAGTTCCAGGACGAGCTTCTCGGAGGCGAGGTCCATCTCGGTCACCACGTCGACCGGACTGCTCTTGGTGCCGGCCACACCGAGGTCGGCGGGCCGGCCGTCGCGCAGCAGGGCGCCGGCCCGCCGGGCCGCGTCCAGGGCGACCTCCAGCAGGTCGTCGAGGAGCCGGTCGTCGGGCAGGGCGGGGGTGGGCACGGGTCTCTCCTCCGGGGGGAACGGGACGGGCGGTCAGTGCTCGGCGGCGGCCGGGCGGGGGGCTCGCGGGTTGGGGCAGCAGGCCACCGCGCACACGTCGTGGCTGGGGCCGAGCGCGCCGAGGGCGCAGCGGGTCACCGGCTCGCCGCGCTCGGCAGCGGCCCGCTCCAGGACCAGTTCCCGCACCGCGGCGGTGAACCGCGGGTCGGCGCCGACGGTGGCGGCGCGGGCCACCGGCAGGCCGAGTTCGGCGGCCTTGGCGACGGCCTCGGTGTCGAGGTCGTACTTGACCTCCATGTGGTCGGAGACGAAGCCGATCGGGACCATCACCACGGCGGGCGCGCCGTCGGCGTGCTGGGCCTCCAGGTGGTCGCAGATGTCCGGTTCCAGCCACGGCGTGTGCGGGGCGCCGCTGCGGCTCTGGAACACCAGCTCCCAGGGCCGGTCCGCGACACCGGTGCGTTCGGCGACGGCCTCGGCGATCAGCCGGGCGACGTCCAGGTGCTGGGCGACGTACGCGCCGCCGGGGCGGCCGCGGGCCGGGTCGTCCGGGGCGCCGGAGGTCTCGGCCATGGCGTCCGGGATGGAGTGGGTGGTGAACGCCAACCGGGCGCTGGCCCGGACGTCCTCGGGCAGCCGCGCCAGGGCGGCCAGGGTGGCGTCGACCATCGGCTCGACGAACCCGGGGTGGTTGTAGAAGTGCCGCAGCTTGTCGACCCGCAGCTCGGGCAGGCCCTCCGCGGCGAGGGCGGCCAGCGCGTCGGCCAGGTTCTCCCGGTACTGGCGGCAGCCCGAGAAGCCGGCGTAGGCGCTGGTGGCGAGGACGGCGACACGGCGGTGGCCGTCGGCGGCCAGTTCGCGCAGGGTGTCCACCAGGTAGGGCGCCCAGTTCCGGTTGCCCCAGTAGACCGGCAGGTCCAGGCCGTGCTCGGCGAAGTCCTTGCGCAGCGCGGCGAGCAGTTCGCGGTTCTGCTCGTTGATCGGGCTGACCCCGCCGAACAGGAAGTAGTGCTTGCCGACCTCCTTCAGCCGCTCCTTGGGGATGCCGCGGCCCCGGGTCACGTTCTCCAGGAACGGGACGACGTCCTCGGGGGCCTCGGGCCCGCCGAAGGAGAGCAGCAGCAGGGCGTCGTACGGCTGCGGCGCTGCCGGGGCGGCGCCGGACGGTGAGGGTTTGCGCGCGTCGGACATGGCACCGATCCTGCCATTGAGGGGCCGGAGACCCCCGTCGGGGCTGCGAGGATGTCCGGAAAATACTGTTTGCCAAGGTACGTAAGCTGTGTTCGCCAGCCTCGTTCCTTACCCCCGCGGAGCTCCCGTGCTGTCCAGCTACCGCCAGATATTCGCCTCCCCCGGCAGTCTGGCCTTCTCCTCCACCGGCTTCGTCTCCCGACTGCCGATCTCCATGACCGGCATCGGCATCGTGACCATGCTCTCCCAGCTGAGAGGCTCCTACGGGGTGGCGGGCCTGGTGTCGGCGACCCTGGCGATCTCCGCCGCGCTGCTCGGCCCGCAGGTCTCCCGGCTGGTGGACCGGCACGGGCAGCGCCGAATAATCGTCCCGGCCATGGCGCTCACCATCGTCGCCGTGGTCGGCCTGCTGCTGTGCGCCCGGTTCAAGGCGCCGGACTGGACGCTCTTCGTCTTCGCGGCCGGCATGGGCGTCATGCCGAGCACCGGCGCGATGGTCCGCGCCCGCTGGGCCCACCTGTACCGCGACGACGCCCCCAAGCTGCACACCGCGTACTCCTTCGAGGCCGTCGTCGACGAGGTCTGCTTCATCGTCGGCCCGATCCTCTCCATCGGCCTGGCCACCTCCGTCTTCCCCGAGGCCGGCGTCCTGCTCGCCGGGGTCTTCCTCGCCGTCGGCGTCCTGCTGTTCGCCGGGCAGCGCGCCACCGAACCGCCGGTCCACCCGGGCGCCCGGCACGCCGGCGGCTCGGTGATCCTCAACCGCGGCCTCCAGGTGCTGATCCTCACCTTCGTCGCCACCGGCGCGATCTTCGGCTCGGTCGAGGTCGTCACCGTCGCCTACTCCGAAACCCAGGGGCACAAGTCCATCGCCAGCGTGATCCTCGCGCTGTGGGCGCTCGGCTCCTGCCTGGCCGGCGTGGTGTTCGGCACCCTCAAGCTCACCGGCTCGATGGCCGGCCGCTTCTTCGCCGGCGTCCTGTTCATGGCGCTCAGCATGGCGCCGCTGCTGCTGGTCGCCGAGTCGGTGCGCGGAGTCGGCGGGCTGATCGCGGTCGGCGGCGCGCTGCTGATCGCGGGCATCGCCATCTCCCCCACCCTGATCACCGCGATGGCCCTGGTCGAACGGCTCGTCCCGGCCGCCCAGCTGACCGAGGGCATGACCTGGACGACCACCGGGCTCGCCCTCGGCGTCGCCGTCGGCTCCTCCGCCGGCGGCTGGGTGGTGGACGCCGCCGGCTCCGCCGCGGGCTACTGGGTGCCCCTGACCGCCGGGGTCTTCGGCGTGGTCACCGCGCTCGCCGGACTGGGCCGGCTGCGCGCCGGACTCGCCGTCGACGAGCCCGCCGAAGCGGCCGAACAGACCGTAGACCTCGAACGGTGAACTGACTAATCTCTCCCTACCCGCGGGCCTACCCGCGGGTAGGGCGGCCCCCACCGCCCCGGACCGCGCCGACCCCGGTCGGCCACGGAGCAGGAGGCGGCGCCATGCCCCAGGCCAGTACCGCGACCCCCACCCGGTGGACCAACTGGGCCGGGAACCAGAGCGCCCGGCCCGCCCGGGCCGCCACCCCCGGCACCGCGGAGGAACTGGCCAAGGAGATCCTGCGCGCCGCCGAACAGGGCCGCACCGTCAAAGCCGTCGGCTCCGGCCACTCCTTCACCTCGATCGCCTCCGCCGGCGACGGCGTCCTGCTCCGCCCGCACGCGCTCACCGCCGTCCGCGAGATCGACCGCGAGGCCAGCACCATCACCGTCGAGTCCGGCCTCCCGCTCGCCCGGCTCAACCGGATCCTCGCCGCCGAGGGCCTCTCCCTCACCAACATGGGCGACATCGAGGTGCAGACCGTGGCCGGCGCCACCAGCACCGGCACCCACGGCACCGGCCGCGACTCCGGCTCGCTCGCCGCCCAGATCCGCGCCCTGGAGATCGTCCTCGCCGACGGCAGCGTCCGGCGCTGCTCCCCCACCGAGCACCCCCGGCTCTTCCAGGGCGCCCGGCTCGGCCTCGGCGCCCTCGGCGTGATCACCGCCCTGACCTTCGCCGTCGAGCCGGCCTTCCTGCTCACCGCGCACGAGCAGCCGATGGCCTTCGACGAGGTGCTGGAACGGCTGGACGACCTCACCGCGGTCAACGAGCACTTCGAGTTCTACTGGTTCCCGCACACCGACCGCTGCGCCACCAAGCGCAACAACCGCAGCCAGGGCCCGGCCGCCCCGCTGCCCCGGTTCAAGGAGTGGCTGGAGGACGACTTCCTCTCCAACACCGTCTGGGAAGGCGCCTGCCGGGTCGGCCGGCGCTTCCCCGCCAGCATCCCCGCCATCGCCTCACTGGCCAGCCGCGCCTGGTCCGACCGCAGCTACACCGACACCGCGCACCGGGTGTTCACCAGCCCGCGCAAGGTGCGCTTCGTGGAGATGGAGTACGCGGTGCCGCGCGCGGCCGTCGCCGGGGTGCTGCGCGAACTGAAGGCCCTGGTCGAGCGCTCCGACTGGAAGGTCGGCTTCCCGGTGGAGGTGCGCTTCGCCCCCGCCGACGACCTCTGGCTCTCCACCGCCTCCGGGCGGGACAGCGCCTACATCGCCGTCCACCTCTACCGGGGCACCGCCGACCAGGGCTACTTCACCGGCGTCGAACAGCTGATGTGCGCCCACCAGGGCCGCCCGCACTGGGGCAAGCTGCACACCCGGGACGCCGAGTACCTGTCCGGCGCCTACCCGCACTTCGGCGACTTCACCGCCCTGCGCGACGAGGTCGACCCGCAACGCGTGTTCGGCAACGACTACCTGCGCCGGGTCCTCGGCGCCTGATCACGGGGTGGCGCCCTGGGTCGGCGCCGCGGGCTGCGGCGGGGCCACGGAGGCGGGGGCGTTGCTCGGCACCGGCGGCTGCGGGCTCGCCCCGCCGGAGGTGCCGGAGGGCTTCCCGCCGTCCGCGGTCGGCGACGAACCGGCCGACGGCGTCGCGCTCGGGCCCGCCGAGGGCGAGGCCGTACCGCCGCCGTGCTCACCGGCCCCACCGCTCGGGCTCGTGCTCGGGCCCGTACTCGGCTCCCGGCTCGGCCTCGTCGTCGCCGGGGCCGAGGCACCGCCGGACGGCGAGGGGTCCGAGCCGTGCCCGCCGCCGGTGGAGGGCCGCTCCGTCGGCGGCGCCTCCCGCGGGGAGGGGGACTTCGGGCTCACCACGCCGCCGAAGGAGGTGCCGTTGCCCGACTCGCCCTTCACCGTCGCCGACACCGGCTGCCCGGTGGCCAGTTCGAACGCCAGGATCGGCGTCATCGCCACCACGAACACCAGCCCCGACACGGCCGCGTAGGTCTTCCAGGTCCACCGCCGACGCGCCCGGACCACCTGCGGCTCGTTCCACTCCGAGGAGATCGCCGACGGCGCCGGCTCCACCGGGCGCTCCGACACCTGGCGCAGCCCGTTCACGGCGTGGCCGGGCCCCCGGTCCACCACCGCCTCACGCAGCTGCTCGCCGGTACGCCGGAAGATGTGCTGGAACACCGCACCGCCGGTGGTGGCCCCGACACTGACCACCGCCGCACCCAGGATCGTTCCGTACACGCCGAGTTCGGAGGCGAACAGCGCCCCCACCACCGTGGCCAGCGCACTCGCCGCGACCTGAGCCACACTCAGATCGATCCGCTTGCGCTCCTTCTTGCCGCCCTCCTCGGCGGGGCTCCGCTCCGGCATCAACATCCCTCGGTCCGTACGACTGTTCCTCGAACAAGTCACTCCATCTTGCCCAAAGAAGGACACAAGGGACGAAAATGCGGTTCTCCGGCCCCGATATATGTGAAGATGATCACCGTTCACCCGTCGGTGGTCCGCCGTTGGGGGCATGCGCTCTTGAGATTCCCGTGAATCGCGGGAGACTTGAGCGGCGAGCCGCCCCTTCGGATGCCACGAATGGAGTACTGTTCGTAAAGCCTGAGCCTTGGGTCGACTTGTCGACTGCGCCCACACCGGCAGCTTGACGAAGAGCCACGGAACAGGCACGCACGGCGACGCCCGTCCCGGACCGTCGCGAACACTCCGCGTGCGAGGACGGCCGGGGCACCCAGGCGCGACGTCGACGGATGGCGTGGCAAAAAGGCAACCGTGCCACAGCGGCGTGACCGGGCGTATGCCCGACACACCGGGGAACTCAGCAAGGTTGTGGCCAGTCGCGAGTGGGCAGGCCACACTCAGTACGGGAGCAGCGACGCAGGTGACGTCGGCAGGCACCACCCGGGAGGTAACCGTGCCCGAACTGCGGGTTGTGGCCGTCAGCAACGACGGCACACGGCTGGTGCTCAAGGCTGCCGACAGCACGGAGTACACCCTTCCCATCGACGAGCGGCTGCGCGCCGCCATCCGCGGGGATCGTCCGCGCCTCGGCCAGATCGAGATCGAGGTCGAGAGCCATCTGCGGCCCCGGGACATCCAGGCCCGGATACGAGCCGGTGCCTCCGCCGAGGAGGTCGCCCAGGCCGCCGGCATCTCCGTCGACCGGGTCCGCCGCTTCGAGGGTCCGGTCCTCGCCGAGCGCGCCTTCATGGCCGAACGCGCCCGCAAGACCGCCATCCGCCGCAACGGCGAATCCACCGGGCCCCAGCTCGGCGAGGCCGTCGCCGAGCGGCTCGCGCTGCGCGGCGCCGAGAAGGACACCGAACGCTGGGACTCCTGGCGGCGCGACGACGGCACCTGGGAGGTCATCCTCGCCTACCGTGCCGACGACGAGGGCCGCAGCGCCTCCTGGACGTACGACCCGCCCCGGCGCCTGGTCCAGCCCAACGACGACGAGGCCCGCGCGCTGATCGGCGAGAACGTCGAGCGCGAGGAGGAGTCGGTCTTCCCGTTCATCCCGCGGATCGCCCGGCTCCCCCAGGACCGGCCGCCCCGCCCGATGATCGACCGGCCCTCCGCCGACCGCATCATGTCCGCCCGCGAAGTCCGCGAGTCCCGCGAGGCCACCGCCGAGTCCAGGGACTCCCTGACCAGTCTGCTCGACGTGGTCCCCGCCTTCCGCGGCGACCTCGCCGTCGGCCCCGCCCCGATCGAACCGGTGCCCGCAGAGGTCGCCGAGGAGAGCGAGGAGGCGGCCGCAGCCGCCGCACCGGCGGTCGGCGCGGGCTCGGCCTACGCCGACATCCTGATGCCGCGGGCCGTCGCCCCGCACCGCGAGCGCCTGGTCGGCACCACCGACCGCCAGGCCGAGGCGGACGGCGTCCGGCCCGGCCGCCGGGCCACCGTGCCCAGCTGGGACGAGATCGTCTTCGGCAGCCGGCGCAAGAAGCAGGAGTAGCAGCCCTGACGTCAGGGGCGGGAGGCCGGGCCAGCCGCCCCCGACGCCCCCCCGGACTCAACCCCGGAGGTCGGTCACCCCCACCCGGCGGGCCGCGGCGCGCGACCCCAAGCACCC
>NZ_JBHWIO010000121.1:0-7994 GCF_042732075.1 Kitasatospora sp. NPDC059812 | reverse complement strand
CGGCGCCGCGGCCAACTCTGTGCTTATCCGCCCGGCGCGGGGGGGGGGGGGGGGGCGCCCCCCCCGCCCCTGACGCACGCCCGGACTCAGCCCGGCTGGTCGGTCACCGCCACCGGGCGGGCCTCGTCGCTCGACCACTCGCTCCACGACCCCGGGTACAGCGTCGCCGACAGGCCCGCCACCTCCAGCGCCAGGATCTGGTGCGCCGCCGTCACCCCCGAGCCGCAGTACACCGCCGTCTCCCGCTCACCCACGCCCAGCGCGCGGAACCGCGCCGTCAGCTCCGCAGCCGACCTGAACCGCCCGTCGGCCGCCACGTTCTCGGCCGTCGGCGCCGACACCGCGCCCGGGATGTGCCCGGCGCGCGGGTCCACCGGCTCGCTCTCGCCCCGGTAGCGGTCCCCCGCCCGGGCGTCCAGCAGCAGCTCGCCGCGCGCCCAGGCCGCCGCGCCGTCCGCGTCCACCACGGGCAACTGCCCCGGGACCGGCTTGAAATCACCCTCCGCCGGCGCCGGAACCTCCGCCGTCACCGGCAGTCCGGCCGCCGACCAGGCCGCGTACCCGCCGTCCAGCACCCGGACATCCCGGTGCCCGGCCCAGCGCAGCAGCCACCAGGCGCGGGCCGCCGCCAGCGAGGCCGCGCCGTCGTACACCACCACCGGGCGGTCGGAGTCCACCCCCAGGCGGCGCATCGCCGCACCGAACTCCTCCGGGTCCGGCAGCGGGTGGCGGCCGCCCCGGCCGGGGGCGCCCGGCGGGGCCGCGAGGTCCCGGTCCAGATCGACGAAGCGGGCGCCGGGCAGGTGCCCGGCCCGGTACTCCTCGACGGCGGTCGGGCCGGACTGCGCGGCACCGACCAGCCGGTAGCGCACGTCCAACAGCACCGGCGGGCGCGCGGAGGCGAGCGCCTGCGCCAGCCCGGCCGCGGAGATCAGCGGGGAACCGTCGTTGTAGGTGGTCATGGCGGCCATTGTCGCGCAGCGCCGCCAACCCGCCGCTCTTTGTGCGCTCTTTGCCGGAATTTCCGCGCGGCCCGAGGGTTCGACGCGCGCCAGAGTGGAAGCATCACCCTCGCGCGCGAGGATTTCCGTGCGCCAACCACCCATTGCGCCAACCACCCATGAGGAGGCCCGCATTGCCCGCGGTGGAACTCCGACTGGCCCAGGGCACCCCCTGCTGGGTCAGCCTGCTGACCGACGACCTGGCCGGCGCCCGCGCGTTCTACGCCGACCTGCTCGGCTGGACCTACACCCCGGGCCCCGGCCAGCTCGGCGCCTACGTCCGCGCCGAACTCGACGGGGCACCGGTCGCCGGCCTCGGCGTCTCCACCGCCACCGGCTTCCCGGTGCAGTGGACCACCTACTTCGCCGTCGACGACGCCGACCACACCGCCCAACTGGTGCGCTCCTGCGGCGGAACCGTGGCCGTCGGGCCGCTCCAGGCCGAACGCGCCGGGCGGATGGCCATCGCCGCCGACGTCTCCGGCGCCGTCTTCGGCCTCTGGCAGGGCGAGGAGCACACCGGCCGGGAGGCCGGGCCCGAACCCGGCGGACCGGCCTGGACCGAACTGCTCACCCCCGACACCGACGGCGCCGTCGCCTTCTACACCGCCGTACTCGACCGCCCCGTCCGGCACGCCGACGACGAGTCCGCGCTACTCGTGCACGGGCAACCGGTCGCCGGCATCCGGCACCGCGCCGAACTGCGCGGCCATCCGCCCCGCTGGCGGGTCCACTTCGCCGTCCGCGACGCCGACGCCACCGCCCGGCACGCCGTCGGACTCGGCGGCCGCGTCCTGGTCCCACCGCACGACACCGCCCGCGGCCGCGCCGCCCGGCTGTCCGACCCGCAGGGCGGGCACTTCTCGGTGCTGGAACTCCGCTAGCGCGCCCAGGACAGGACTCAGACCTGCTGCTCGAAGGGCAGCACGTCCGGGGAGAGCACCGAGGCCCGGGCCGTCGCGGCGGTCAGCCGGCGGCGGTGGTGCCGGCGGCAGAGCACCTCGTACCCGACCTCGTCCTCGTTCACCGAGATGTCGCCGACCACCACCTGGGCGCCCTCGACCACCATCACCCCGCCCACCGTCCGGGCGTTGTGCGTCGCCCGCGCACCGCACCAGCACAGCGCCTCGACCTGGAGCACCTCCACCCGGTCGGCCAGCTCGATCAGCCGCTGGGAGCCGGGGAAAAGCCGGGTGCGGAAGTCCGTGGTGATCCCGAACGTGTAGGCGTCGATGTCGAGTTCGTCCACCACCCGGGCCAACTGGTCGACCTGCTCGGCGGCGAAGAACTGCGCCTCGTCGCAGATCAGGTAGTCCACCCGGCCGCCCGCCGAGAGCCGGTGCACCACGTACGCGTGGAAGTCGAAGTCGTCCGTCACCTCGACCGCGTCCGCCCGCAGGCCCAGCCTGCTGGAGATGGTCGCTGCACCGGCCCGGTCGTGGCGGGTCAGGATGAGGCCCTGCCGGCCGCGGGCGGAGTGGTTGTGGTCCATCTGCAGCGCCAGCGTCGACTTGCCGCAGTCCATCGTGCCCGAGAAGAACACCAGTTCAGCCATGGGTGGAGCAAAGGCCTTTCACATCAGGGGAGTTCGGGCACAGAAGAGTCAAGGACCTGGCTCAGCCGCGAACTTCGAGCAGCGGCACGAACTGCTCGACCGGGGTCATCGAACCGTGCAGACCGATCATCGCGGACTCGCCCGGCTCGTTGCGGGAGGCGGTGATCGCGATGTCGTCCCGCGCCGCGGCCACCACGTCGCCGATCCGCCCGTACACCCGCTCGTCCACGACCGGACCGAACCAGCCCGCCGCGATCGCCTGGTCCCGGGTGGCCACCCACATCCGGTCGCCCAGCACCTCGCTCCAGACCGCGAACACGTCGGCCGCCGCACCGGGCACCGCGTACACGTGCCGGGCCCGGCCCTCGCCGCCCAGCAGGGCCACTCCGGCGCCCAGCTCCCAGTCCTCGTCGAAGTCGATCCGGTCCTCCGGCGCGATGTCGATCATGCCGTGGTCGGCGGTCACGTACATCGCCGACCGCGGCGGCAGCCGCTCGGCCAGCCGGCGGGCCAGCCGGTCCACCGCGTCCAGGGTCATCCGCCACTCGTCCGAGTCCACCCCGAAGCGGTGGCCCGCACCGTCCAGCTCGCTGACGTACGTGTAGACCAGCGCCCGGTCGTGCTCGGCCAGCCAGGAGGCCGCCAGGTCCATCCGCTCCTCGCCCGTGGTCCGGCCCAGGAAGGTTCCGCCGGACAGCGCCACCCTGGTCAGCGGCGTCTGCGAGAACAGCGGGGAGGACACCTGCGCGGTCGCCACCCCGGCGGCGTCCGTCCGCTCGAAGACCGTCGGGTACGGCTGCCAGACGTGCGGGTCGGTGTGCGGCTGCCAACGCAGCTGGTTCATCAGATAACCGGCGCCCGGCACCGCGACCGTGTACCCGGCCAGACCGTGCAGCCCCGGCGGGGTGCCGGTGCCGACCGAGGCCAGCGAGGTCGCCGTGGTCGACGGGAAACCGGCGGTCAGCGGGCGGCCCGAACCACCCATCGAACTCCCGGCCAGCGAGGACAGGAACGGCGCGTACTCCGGGTGCCGCAGCAGCAGCTCCCAGCCCAGGCCGTCCACCAGGAACACCACCACCCGGTCCGCCGGGGCGATCGGCAGGGTCGCGGTGAAACCCGGAACGCCCAGGCCCGCCGCCACCGAGGGCAACAGGTCGCAGAGCGAACCGCTGCCGTACGGGGGCGCGGGAGCCGCGGCCGGGTCGAGGATCTCGAAGGCGTCGAAGCCGCCGGAAGGTGCGAAGGACATGAAACCGGATTCGTAGCAGTCGAAGGCGGCGGCGCTCAGACCCGCGGGCCGTTGCTGATCGTCGCGTCGGAGAGCGCGCGGGCGAACACCAGTGCCTGGGCCACCGTCTCCGGGCCGTCACCGGCCTCGCTCACCCGCAGTGAGAGATCGTCAGCCGTCGCCGAACCCGTGTAGCCGTGGTCAGCCTCGCAGTTCGGGTCCGAACAGCCCGCGGGCTCCAGGTCCAGCCGCTGCACCGCACCCCAGCCGATCGTCAGCACCACCTCGCGCGGCAGCGTCCCCGGCGTGTACGTCTCCGGGTTCGCGACCATCCGGCTCAGCACGACCGAACCGATCCGGTCCAGCCGGACACTCTCCGTCGACGTCGTCGCGAACGGCACCGCCGGACTGCCCGCGTCCCCCGACTGCTCGTCGGTGTGGCTCACCACGAACCGCGTCGGGGTCAGCACCAGCACCGTCACGTGCCGACGCACCTCGTTGGCGTCGAAGGTCGTCTCCTGGTGCACCAGGTAGGAGCTGATCGGCTCCGGGCCCACCGCGGCCTCGACCGCCTCGGACACCAGGGCCGGGTAGTAACCGCTGCGCTCGATCGCCGAGCGCAGGTCCTGAGTGCTGGTGGTACCGGTCTTCGCCATAACTCCATCCTGGCATGGTCCGCCGACGAAGCGGGCGGCACGGCGCCGAGCTTCGGACAACAGCGCCCACAGGCAGGCGCAACCAAGGAAGGTTACAGGGTGCTCATCGCGCGCGGGCCCAGATCGCTACGGACGGGCAGCGGCGCGATCCGCACCCGCGCCCCCAGGATCGCCAGCCCGTACGGGGCCACGACCACCGGTTCGAGATCCACCGAGGCGATCTCCGGCACGTCGTCCACCAACTGCGACACCCGCAGCAGCAACTCCTCCAACGCGCCGGTGTCCACCGCCTCCGCACCCCGCCAACCGAACAGCAGGGGCGCCGCCCGCACCTCCCGGACCAGCCCGGCCACCTCCTGGTCGGTCGCCGGGACCAACCGGTGCGCCACGTCGCCCAGCAGCTCGGCGGGCGCCCCCGCCAGGCCGAACGACAGGATCGCGCCGACCGCCGGATCCACCGTGGCACCGATCACGGTGTCCACCCCGCGCGGCGCCAGCCGCTGCACCACCAGCTCCGCCTGCGCCGCACCGCCCAGCAGCGCGTCCAGCTCGCGGTGCGCCCGGCGCAGCCCGGGCTCGCCGGTCAGGTCCAGCCGCACGCTGCCCAGGTCCGGGCGGTGGCGCAGATGCGGGGCGGTGGCCTTCAACGCCACCGGATAGCCGAGTGTCGCCGCGGCCCGCACGGCCGCCTCCTCGTCCGGCGCCGGCAGCGCCGGGAAGACGTCGATGCCGTAGCGCGCCAGCAGCTCACGGGCCCCCGCGTCCGGCAGGGTGATCCGGGCGCCGCCCGGCTGCGTCCGCGCGGCGATCGCCGTCCGGGTGCTCAACGCCGCCTCGACCAGCGCCCGGGCGCCCGGCTCGTCGATCCGGTCCAGCTCGGGCACCCGGGCCGTCTCCTCCGCCTCGGCCGTCCGGCGCCGCCACTGCGCGTAGTGCACCGCGTGCGCCAGCGCCCGCACCGCCCGCTCCGGCGCCGCGAACGCCGGCACGCCCCCCGGGCGCAGCCGGACCGGCAGATCGGTCAACGCCAGATGGGCGAGCACCAGCGGCTTGCCCAACTCCCTTGCCCTTCCGCTGGCTTCGAGCAGTGCTTCGGCGATCTCCGGATCGTCCGAACCCATCTCCGGATCGTCCGGACCGGTCAGTCGGCCGCCCATGAAGGCGTGCGCGGACGTGCCGATCGGCGGGATCGCCACCGCGATCACCGCGTCCACCGCCGGATCGGCCAGTGCCACGTCCAGCGCGATCCGGAAGTTCTCGCCCGTCGCGGCCGTGGTCAGGTCCACCGGCGTGCGCGGCCGCAGGCCCGCGCTCAGGCAGGCGTCATAGGTCAGCAGACCCAGCGAGTCCGAGTTGCCGACCACCGCGACCCGGTCCCCCGGCGGCAGCGGCTGCAGGGCCAGCAGCTCCCCGGTGTCGTACAGCTCGGTGATCGTCTCCACCCTGATCACGCCCGCCTGCTCGAACAGCGCGTCCACCGTCGCGTCACGCAGCCCCGTCGCGGTCGCCGGCACCGCGTGGCCCGGCGGCAGGCTGCCGGTGTGCCGGGCGCCCTTCACCACCACGACCGGCTTCACCGCGGCCAGCCGGCGCGCGATCCGGGTGAACTTGCGCGGGTTGCCGAAGGACTCCAGGTAGAGCAGCACCACCTCGGTGGCCTCGTCCTCCGCCCAGTACTGCAGGAAATCGTTCCCGGAGACGTCCGACCGGTTGCCCACCGAGGCGAAGGAGGACACCCCCAGGCCCCGGCGGTGCGCCGACTCCAGCAGGGCCACCCCGATCGCGCCGGACTGGCAGAAGATCCCGAACCCGCCCCGGCCCGGCAGCTGCGGGGCCAGCGAGGCGTTCAACGGGCGGTCCGGATCGGTGTTGATCAGGCCGAAGGCGTTCGGGCCGATCACCCGCATCCCCGCCGCCCGCGCCTGGCGCACCAGCGCGCGCTGGCGGTCCCGGCCCTCCGGACCGGTCTCCGCGTACCCGGCGGTCACCACCACCAGGCCCTGCACCCCGTGCGCGCCGCACTCGGCGACGGCCGCCGGGACGGCCCCCTCCGGGACGGCGATCACCGCGAGATCCACCGGCCCGGGAATGTCCAGAACCGAACGGTGCACCGGGACGCCGTCCAGCCCGGTGCCCGGCGGGGCGTTGCGGTTCACCGCGTACACCGGGCGCGTGTCGTCGGCACTGCCCAACAGGTCCCGCAGGATCGCCCGGCCCACCGTCTGCGGATTGCGCGACACCCCGATCACCGCCACCGACCGCGGGGTCAGCAGCCGCTGCACCGACTTCGCCTCCGCCCGGTGCTCGCGCGCCCGCATCACCGCCAGCGAACGGTCCGTCTGCTCAAGATCGAACTCCAGGTGCACCACACCGTCGGTGAAACTGCGGCGCTGCGTGTAGCCGGCATCGGTGAAGACCTTCACCATCTTCCGGTTCTCCGGCAGCACCTCCGCCTGGAACCGGCGGATCCCGCGCTCCTGCGCCACCGCCGCGATGTGCTCCAGCAGCGCCGAGGCCACCCCGCGGCCCTGATGGGCGTCCTGCACCAGGAACGCCACCTCGGCGTCCGTCCCGGCCTCGGACGGACGGCCCTGCGCGTCGATCCGGTCGTAGCGGACGGTCGCGATGAAACGGTCCCGGACCACCACCGCCAGCGCCACCCGGTCCACGAAGTCGTGGTGGGTGAAACGGCGAACGTCCTTCTCCGACAACCGGGGATAGGGGGCGAAGAAACGGAAGTACTTGGACTGGTCCGACACCTGTGCGTAGAACTCCACCAGACGCTCCGCGTCCTCCGGCGTGATCGGCCGGATGCGGGCCGTACCGCCGTCCCGCAGCAGGATGTCGGCCTCCCAGTGCTGGGGGTAATCCGGTCCGGATTCCCCCCGGTCACCGGGGTCCTGCTCGGGCTGCGCCACTGCGGAGTCGTCCACATTCGTCAGGTTATCCGGCAGCGAGCCGAATGGCGCCGGGCGCACACTGGCAGCAGGGTGGGCAGGGCCGCTGGCCGGGCCTTATGCCCCGAAAAGAAACAATCACAAGTCCCGAACGCAGCGGCTCGCAGGGGCCGCCTGCGTGCAACACTGGTCTAGACAACATGGCCGCTTCCCCGAGCACGGCCGTAACCAGCTTCACCGGAAAGGCACGTCTCATGGCTGAGCGCCGCGTCACCATCGGTTGGGCCGAGGGCCTGCACGCCCGTCCCGCCTCCGTCTTCGTCCGGGCCGTCACGGCCACCGGCGTGCCGATCACCATCGCCAAGCCCGGCGGCAACCCCGTCAACGCCGCCTCCATGCTCGGCCTGCTCGGCCTCGGCGCCCAGGGCGGCGACGAGGTCATCCTCGCCTCCGACGCCGACAACGCCGACGACGCCCTGGACCGCCTCGCCAAGCTCGTCCAGGAAGGCCTCGACGAGCTCCCGGCCGCGGCCTGAGCCAACTCGACCGACAGAAGCGCCCGGCAGTCCTAACACACCCCGGCCCCGGGGGGGGGGGGCGTCGAGGACGCCCCAACCCACATACGGCCAGCCGTGCGGGGGCGGGCGCGGGCGGTCG
>NZ_JBHWIO010000120.1:0-23806 GCF_042732075.1 Kitasatospora sp. NPDC059812 | reverse complement strand
GGGCGGGCGGTGCGGGGGGGGCCCAACACCTAACGGGCACCCCCCCGCCCCGCCCCGCCCGCCCCCCCCCGGGGGTCGGCAGCGCCCGCCCGCGCGCCCCCCCCCCCCTGCTGCCGTACCGGGTGCGGCCGGTTCCGCTCAGCTCGTGGCCGACCACCCGCGTCTCAGCTCAGCTGACCACCCGGGGCAGCCGCAGAATCGGCAGCCCCGTCACCGCCACCACCCCGAGCTGCACCAGCAGCTCAGCACGTCTCCGTGCCCGGCCCGGGCAACACCGCAGCCGGCGGCGGTAGAGGATGTGGACACGGCCGCAGGACAACACTGGTGGACACCTCGGTGGGACAACCGCGAAACCCGCTGGCCAGAACGACTCCGGCGGACAGGCCGATGCGGAACCCACAGGCGGGCCCTGCTGAAGGGGCGACAGATTGTTGTCACCCGCAGCGACCGGGTCCCTGGGGACCAGTTTGGGACCACGACTGGTGAGCGCCTATGAGCGCCCGTGGGTGATAGCGGGCATCTATGTACGAACTTGAACCCGGTTGGGCATCGAGCGGGTTCGAGCTCTGTCGACCGTGGATCTTCATGATGAGTCTCAACTTCCCTTGTTTTCAGTGCAGTTGAGATGCAAAAAAGCCGAGGCCTTGAGGTCTCGGCTGTCGACAATAGTTGAGCCCCTTGACTGGGGGTCAAGGGGTCGCAGGTTCAAATCCTGTCGTCCCGACTGTGAAGTCGGTTGTGAGGGCCGGTACTTGGGAAACCGAGTGTCGGCTCTTTCTGTTTCCGGGTCAGCTGGTGGTCGCACGGTGGTCACCGGGCCACATCGGCCAGGGCGCGGTTGGTTCTTCTGTTCGCGCCTGCTGGTAGGCGGGCAGTTGCTGGCGCGGGCGCTGGCGCCAGGGGCGCTGGGCGCGGCAGGCGGGGTGTCCGAGGACGGCGTGGTCGGCGCTGTCGAGGATCCAGGCGACGGCGTCGACGGCCGCGCGGGCGGCGAGTTTCGTGAGGTCGGCGTAGATGTTCGCGGTCGTCGACAGGGTGCGGTGGCGCAGGGTCTTGGAGATCACGGGCAGCGGGACGTCCGCAGCCAGGGTGAAGCTGGCCGCGAGGTGGCGCAGGTCGTGCAGGGCGATGCGGGAGACGCCGGCCTTGTCGCAAGGCAGGTGGAAGCGGTCGAGGACGTTCTTGGGGTGGGGGGGCGTGGCGGTGGAACACGTAGCCGCCGGCGGGGGTGATCTCGCCGAAGGCCCGTGAACCCGCCCGGTCTTCGAGGGTGTCGACGACGCGGTGGGACAGGGCGACCCACGTCCTGCTGCCCTTGGTCTTGGGGGCGGTGAGCAGGAGCTGGTTGTTGTCGATGACGGAGAGGGTCGTGCGGACGAAGAGGGTGCGGTTGGGGAGGTGGACGTCGTCCCAGTGCAGGGCGAGTGCCTCGCCTTTGCGGATGCCGGTGCCGATCATGAGGTCGGCGAGGTCGGCGAGGTCGGCGTAGAGGGGGTCGGAGCCCCCGCTCCGACCGGCCTCGACCGGCCCCAGCGTCGACACCAGCAGTTCCACCGTGCGACGCTGCGGCCGCTCCCGGCGGCCCCGCTCCGGATGCCTGATGGACCTGGCGGCTAACCCGGCTGCCTCGGCCAGCTCAGTGCAGTGGCCTGGCGAAACCCAGTAGAGGCTCACCGAATGCCCTCACTCGACCACCCCCGCAGCGCACTACCCCCACTATTTCTACTTGCGGGTAACCCGTCAGGATCCTGCCGGAGAGATTCGGCCGGGTTCTGAGGACCGGGCGGGCGCGCAGGTTCTGTCCGTACAGGATCGGTACCACCCGCAGATGGGAAGCTTGGGCATGACATGGTGTGTGTGAAGTCATCAACCGCCACCATCCCTCAAGGAAGAGGTTCTGCATGAGCAGCGACGTGGAGTCATCTGAGAACCCCAAGAGCGCCGAGAGTGCCGAGAGCCCGGAGGTCACGGGGGCTGCCGAGGCTCCCGCGCCCGCCGCCCAGGACGACGTCAAGGCCCGGTTCCTCGCCGCTCTGGAGCGCAAGCGCGGCGCCAAGTCCGATAGCGCGGCCGGCGGCCCGAATGGCGACTCGAAGATCCACGGCGCCCACGGCGCGGTGGGCGGCAAGCGCAACTTCCGCCGCAAGAGCGGTGGTTGATCAGCCCGGTTGACGCCGGGGGCCGCCAGGCCTGGTCCTGACCGGGCGGCCGTAGCTGTACGCGACAGGCAAGGTCTTCGTTCGAGTGTGTCGGGTGCGGGGCCTTGCCTGCCGGGGATCGGCAGGGTGCCTGGAGAAGGCGGCGCCGGGTGCCGGCCTCGGAGCCCGTCCCGCCGAGCACCGCCGCCCGTGACAGTGGGGCCGACTGAGCGTGACTCTGTCGGGGATCTTGGTCGCTGCCGTGTCAGCTCTGTGCACATGATGCAACCAGTCGACGAGCAGACGCAGTCAAACGACCTGTCCGTTCACTCCGAGGGGTTCGGCCACTGCTACACCACATCGCTGCGCTGCCGGCCACCACGGCGTCCGTGAACCTCACCTCCCCACCTGGAGGGCGTCATGACTCCGGGGAAGAGGCTGATCCAGGTGCGGCTGGCCTCGGTCTTGGGCCCGCCGGGATGGAGCCGCCCGTTGTTGACGGCGGCGAGGGTCCAGCGGACGTAGAGCCTGCGGTCCATGAGGTGGACGTCGGACCAGTGGAGGGCGAGGATCTCACCGCGGTGCATGCCGGTACCGAGCATCACCTCGAACAGGTCGGTTAGCTGATCGGCGTACTGTTCGGCGCCGTGGCGCAGGAAGGCGGCGGCCTGTTCGGGGGTCCAACAGGTGCGCTCGGCGGCGCGGGGGCGGGCGGGGGCGGAGCGCTTGGCGGGGTTGTAGCGCAGTCCGCCTCCGACGCCACGAGGCCGGTGCCGCCCGGTAGTCGCCGCGGCCGGACGGCACCGGCCTCGTTGATGCTGCTTCCAGCGCTGTGCCCAGGATGGGAACGCTTGCTGACCCGAGCCGTAGTGTGGCCGACGCCTCCGCCATGGAAGGAGGGCGACCTGGACGGGGGCGGCGTCTTCGTGGCCGAGTAGGAAGGGCCGCCCCGGGGCGGCCCGGAGCTGTCACCTGGAGGTCGGCGGCTTCGGCCACGTTGTTCCGTCTGCGGCGGCCGTGAGGATGTCTCCGAGGCGGAGCCAGGCGTTGGGGCCGGAGTTGCCGATCGGGCTGTCGGCGAATCGCTGCCAGGCCTGGTGGTCGTCTCCGAGCGCTGCTTCCACCAGGGCGATCACTGTGGGATGGGTGCTGTTGTAGTGGTGCCCGCGTGCTTTGAGTGCCGTCCAGGCGGGCAGGGCGAGGATGGTCTCGCTGGGGCAGGCGGGTAGGGCGAGGATCTCCCGGGCCCATGCTTCGCGGTTGCTGGGGTTGCCGCCAAGCCTGTGGCGGAGCTCGCGGGTGAGCGTGTGGACGGCGCGCTGCGGATCGGAGTGGCGGGCGAGGACCGAGGTGAATGCCGGTTCGCTGCGGTGGCCGTGCCAGGCGAAGGACAGCAGTGCCTTCTCCACGAGTGCGTCGTCGCCGACGTGCCGGTCGAGGTACGCGTCGAGCACCACTGCGGTGACGGCGGACAGGCTCCGCACCGTCACCTCTTCGGGATCGCCGAGGGCCCCGCGACGGGTCGCGGGCGGCTGCGGGGCGGGGTCGGCGACGATCCGCGTGATCGCGTCCAGGAGTTCGTCGAACTGCTGCCGGTCGTCCTGGGACTTGTAGTCGTACGACTGGAGGCCGGACCGGCCGCGGCGGGCGTCGCGGATCACCAGTCGGACGGTCGCTTCGACGGCGGGCGTGAGTTCGGGCAGGTGGACCAGCATGGCGTGGATCCAGCGCAGGTCGGCCGCCCTGCTGATTCCGTAGAGGTCCTTCGGCTTCCACGTTCGGAGGGCTTGCACGGCCGTTTCGGCGAAGTGTCGGCCCAGGTCGGCGAGTTCGTCCGCATGGCTCTGCCAGGCGTGGGGATCGCCGTAGGCGGGCTTGGCCTCGGCGGGGTTCAGGACGAGGCGCCACCGTCCGTCGGCCGCATGGCTCACCCAGGAGACGGCGGAATCGGTGCCCCAGTCGGTGTCGAAGCCGTCGTCCCGTAGGTGCAGGAACTCGATGTCCCTTCGATCGGTCTCGTCCAGGGCGGAGAGCTCGGCGGCGAAGTGCTGCCGGGCCTCCTCCTTCGAGGAACCCTCCTGGAGGAAGCCGCAGATCCGGGTCGTGAGCATGGCGGCGCCGAACCTGAAGAGGTCATCCAGCGCGATCTGCCTAAGGAGTTTCGGCTCGACCGTCCACGGCACGCTGCCGAGCAGTTGGTCGCGGATGACCCGGTTCGCCGTGGTGCCGGCGGTCCTGTCGATGAGCTGGGAGTGCCGGTCGGAGTGCCGTTCGAGTACGGCCGACCACATGCGGCCCCACGCGTCGAACGCTGCCCTGATCCGGTCGGACCAGGCGCCGGAATCCTCGTCCTCCAGACGCGTGCGGTCGAGGCCGTCGGGCAGGAGAGCGACAGCGGCTTCGAACACGGCGTCGTGGAGGCGTCCCGTACGCAGAACCACCTGTGCGGACGTTGGCTCCTTGAGCAGTTCGGGTGTCATGTGCGGTGGCTGCGGCACTCGCCTGCGCAGTTCGTCGGCGACGGCCGCGCAGAGGTCGGCCGGCCGGTCGGCGGTGCCGAGGGAGCCGAGCCGGCGGTCGGAGCAGCGGTGCAAGGCGTCGGCCCGCAGGGCCGGGTCGCAGTCGGGGTGGATGAGCGCGAGGACCACCAGCGAGGTCGACCCGGTCAGGTACTCGTATTCGCTTTCGGTCTGCCGTAGCCCGTTCGTCACCGCGGCCTCCAGCAGCCAGGCGGGTGCCGAATCCCGGTAGGGCTTGTCGAGCAGCGCGGCGAGGAGTGGTCCGCCCTGCTGACTGTCGGCGACGGCACGGGCCTGTTCGGCTGCCATCCGGGCCGCGGCGGACCCGGCATCGGCACCGGCCGCGACAGTGGCCAGGAACTCCACAGGCAGCCGGGTTTCGTCAGTGGCCATTCCTTGCTTCCCTCTCCCCAGTGACTGGTCGAACTCCATCCTGCTCCATCGGTCGGACAATCCGGGGACGAACGGAGACGAGGAGGGCCGGGGCCCAGGGCGGGCCGTACCGGTTTCGTCGGGGGCAACTCCTCGGTGCCTCCGGTGCCGTGTCGGACAGGACCAGGTCCGGACCGCCGACAGCATCGGCGGAACCAGCGAGCGGCTTGGCCGCGGGCTCGCGGGGCGGCTATGGCCGGGGCCGGGTGAACACCCCCTGCTCGGTCTCGGCCGGGATCCCGCGCTCGACCAGCCGCTTGAGTTTCATACGGACGTTGTTGGCGTTGGGGGCGCGATCTTCTGGGGAGGGGAAGCGGAACCGGATCCGGCTGTGGGCAAGCGGGCTGGTGCGCGCCCGTGGTGGGGTTTGGCAGGCTACCGTGGGGCCGGACGCGAGGGTGCGGCGGTGCTGGTCGGGTGCCGCGATGGACCAGGGGGTGTGGGGTGTTGGAGCCGGTGTCGCTGTCGGCGGTGGCCGCTGTTTTCGGCGCCGTGGGTGCGAGCGTGGCGAACGAGGCCGGTAAGTGGGCCTGGGAGTCGGCGGGTGCGTTCGTTCGCCGGGTGACGGGACGGGATGTGCCGGCGCCGACCGATGCCGCCGAACGGGCCACTGTGGCGCAGCTGTTGCTGGATGCGGCCGAGTCGGATCCGGCGCAGGCCAGGGCGCTTCGGGCCTGGCTGGGCGGCCAGGGCGGGGCCTGGTCCGGGCCGTTGGCGACGCCCTCCCTACTGCCGCCCTCCGACCGCTTCTTCACCGACCGGCGCAAGGTGTTGGCGTTGTTGGACAAGGAGGCCGGACGGAAGGCGGACGGCACGCCCCGCGTCAGCGTCCTGTACGGACCGCAGGGGATGGGCGTGAGCACCGCGGCCGTCCACTGGGGTGCGCAGCAGCGGAAGCGGTTTCCGCACGGGCAGCTCTACGCGGACCTCTCCGGCGGGTCGCTGGCCACCGCACCCGATGCGGCCGCCGTGCTCCGGCAGTTCCTGATCCACCTCGGCATGCCGGCGGACCGGGTTCCGCCGGCCGCGCAGGACCGGGTCGAGCGGTTCCGGTCGCTGGTCGCCGAGCGGCAGTTGCTCGTCGTGCTGGACCACACCCGGTCGGCGGCCCAGGTCCGGCCGTTGATCACCGCGGCTCCGGGCGTCGTCACGGTCGTCGTGTCCCGGCGTCCGCTCACTGGTCTCGACGCCGTCCCGATTCCAGTGGGGCCGCTGTCCGACAAGGACGCCAGGCGGCTGCTCACGGACCTCGTGGGGAAGGAGACCGTCTCCGCCGCAGGCCCCGCCCTGTCGGGTGTCCTCGAACGGTGCGAAGGATCGCCCTTCGCCCTGCGTGCCGCGGCTCCCCGGCTGGCGTTCATCCCCCAGCAGCGCCGGGGCCGGGGCGGTGGTGGTGACGGCGGCGGCGATGCCCATGTGGGTGATCCGGTGCGCGCCGCCGTGCAGGAGTCGTACGAGGCGCTGGAGCCGGAGGAGGCCCGGCTGTTCCGGCTCTGCGCCTTGCGGCCGTGGCCGGCCGTCGGTCCCGAGCTGGCCGTGGCGGTTGTCGGACCCCATGGAACTGGCGGGCTCACCGTCGAGCGCGCTGGTGTCCTGCTGGCCGGGCTCGCCGAGGCCGGCCTGGTGGAGGCCACGCCCGAGGGCCGCTACCGCTACCGGCCCGCCGTGCGCCGGTTCGCCGAGGAGCGGGCGGCGCGGGAGGACGGTCTGGCCGCGTGCGCGGGTGCGGTGACGCGTGCCGTGGAGCACTTGCTGCGCTTCGCCGTCCGGGCCGACTACGCGGCGTTGCGGGAGCGTTGGCACGTCGGGCCGCTCTACCGGGAGCTCGGGCCCGGTGACTACCCGGACGCCGGTGCGGCGTTGGCCGCGCTGGCTGCGGAGGTGGGCAACCTGGTCGAGGCGGTGCTCGCCGCCGAGGAGTTGGCCGCGCCGGCCACGGTGTGCGAGCTGGCGGAGGCGTCGTGGGCGGTACAGCTCAAGGCCGGTCGGCACGAGACCTTGTTGCCGGCGCTGCGAACCGCCGTGCGGGCGGCGGTCGCGCACGACCCGGACTCGGCGATGGCCGGCCGGATGCACACCCAACTGGCCTTCGCCCTGATGGAACTGGACCTGCTGGCCGAGGCCGAGAGCTGTCTGGTCGACGCCTCCTCGGCGTTCGAGCGGGCCGGCCACCTGCTGGGCCGGGCCACGGCCGTCGAGTCGCTCGGGCTGCTGAGGCTTCGGCAGTGGCGGTGGCAGCCCGCGTACGACTGCTTCGAGCAGGCCGATGGACTGCTCGGGTCGATCGGTCCGGAGCACGAGCGGGCGGGGGACGTTCCGCGGGCCCGGGCGCTGCTGAAGCGGCACCGGGGGCGGGCGCTGCGAGGCCTGGCCGAGTACGAGCGGGCCCGGACCTGGCTGACGGAGGCGTTGTCCGAATTCCGGCGTCTGCGCGACAACTACAACGCGGCCCGCACCCTCACCAACCTCGCGGAGACTTGGGCGGACACCTCGGCGACGGAACAGGCGCTGGCCGCGATCGACGAGGCCACCGCGATCCTGGACCGTGAGCAGGCGGAGCCCCATCTGCGCTACCTGGCGGGCCTGCGGCAGCAGTGCCTCACGGAACGGGACTGACCAGGACCGCGTGGGACGCGCCGCCGGTGCGCACCGTCAGCTCCATCGGCGGCAGCGGACGGGGGACGGCGGTGCCGTCCACCTGGGCGAACAGTGCCGAGGCGGCCGCCGCCGGGTCGAGCGAGGGGCTGGTGAGGCGGACGAATCCCCGGTCGCGCAGCAGTACTTCACAGGTGTCCGGACCGGAGACGAAGGCCGCGAGCGAGCAGTTCGGGTAGCGGGCGAGCGTCGCCGCGGCCCACTCCCGGGGCGGGCCGATCCGGGGGTCGTCGGCCTCCCCGTACCGGAGGATCGCGTCGGCCAGATCGAGGAGGCCCTGGTCGAGGGTGTCCTCGTGCACCGCGAGGTGATCGGAGCCGGGCCCGGCAGGCCCGTACCGGCCTTCGGCGACCCGTTCGATGGTGACCTCGTGCGGGCGGGGCCCCGGGCGGGTACGGACCCGCAGCGGCACGGTTCGGGTCGGCGGCCGGTAGGCGGGGAGTGGGAGCAGGTCCAGGAGAGCCGGCTCTGTCGGCTCGGGCAGTCCCATGACCTCGTAGAAGAGCGAACGCAACAGGCCGGCCGCCTCGCCGGGTGCTGCTGTCGTCAATTCGCTGGTGCTGATGATGGGTTGATGGTGCGTCAGGAGTCGGTTCAGCTGCGGCAGCAGAGGGGAGTCCAGGGCGAGTCTGGGGGCTTCGCGGACGAAGGCTGCCACCGGTGAGGTGGCGCCCAGAACTTCGTCGGAGGCCGTGCCGAGCAGAACGGGGGTACCCAGTGCCGCGGCGTAGTAGCTGACCGAGCCGAAGTCCCCGATCACCGCGTCGGCGGCGACCAGCGCCTGCCGCCAGCTGTCCAGGGGGTCGATCAGGGTGAGGCCGGCCCGCTCGGCGCGGTCCAGCCAGAGGCGGACCTGGCCGGGGCCGTGGCCGTGCCAGATGTTCGGGTGGAGGACGGCCGCCACCCGGTAGTCGTCGACCGGGAGTTCGGTGGTGAGGCGGTCGAGCAGCCATGGCAGCGGGTCGTTCGCGCCGGCGTCACCGAAGAGCGACTGCGGGTTCCAGGTGGAGTTGAGCACGATGAACCGCTGCCCGGGTCGGACGCCGAACGCGCGGCGATGGCGTTCGCGGCGCGGAAGGGCGGCCAGGATGCGGTCGAAGCAGGGGTCGCCGCCGAGCACCGCCGTCGGAGCGGCCTCGGGGCAGGCTTCGCGCAGGCGGCCGAGCTGCTCGGGGTGGGAGAGCACCATCGCCCGGGCGAGCGGAACCCCGTCGGACAGCAGCCACTCGGGCGCCAGGCCGAAGACAGGGGCATGCGGCGCGTTCGGTGTTCGGTGTTCGGTGTTCGGTGTTCGGTGTTCGGTGTTCGGTGTTCGGTGTTCGGTGTTCGGTGTTCGGTGTTCGGTGTTCGGTGTTCGGTGTTGCGAGCCTTTTATTGTATCCGGCTCCGTGTGAGAGGACGACCAACTTCCCCTGGAAACCGGAGAGTTCACCGCCGAAGCTGGCCGACAGGGCGAGGTCGACGGGGGTCTGCTTGGCCTGCTCCCACGGAAGTACCGGAACCCCGAGGGAGCTCAGCAGCTCGGCGACTCCTGCGCTGAAGGGGGACGATCCCGTGCAGGAGGCCAGTAACTGGATCCTGAGGTCGTCGCGGAACAGTGGAACGACGTCCAGGAGCCGGGTCGCGGAGGTCACGTTGTGGACGACGAGGAGAACGCGGCGGCAGCCACCGCGGGTGGTCCACCTCGAAGCGTCCTCGCCCACCGGAACCCGGATCCAGTCGGTCACCAGCCCTGCCAACCCGCCGCTCCTTCGATGCTCGCCGCCTCCCCCGCGCGAGGCCCGTCCATTGTTCCACGGCGTGGATGTCGAGGATCGGCCTCGGTCGGGGTCCGGTCGGTTCGGCCGGACCCCGACGCGCGGTCAGGGGCGCCGCTCGGCGGCGGGTTGGTGGGGTGGGGGGTGGTTACGGCTGGTCGAGCCGGATGGCTGCGGCCGGGCAGACCGCGGCGGCGTCCTGGACGGCCTGGTGGAGGTCGGCGGGGGGTGCGGCGTCGAGGAGGACGACGATGCCGTCCTCCTCGCGCTGGTCGAAGACCTCGGGGGCGGCGAGTACGCAGTTGCCGGCGCCGCAGCACTTTTCCTGGTCGATGTGGATGAGCATGGCTTTCCCTTCGGAGGATCGGTTCGGACGTGGGAGGGCCGTTACCAGGCGAGGGGGAGCTCGTGGACGCCGTAGATGAGCATGTCGCCCCGGAAGCGGATCTCCTCGAACGGTACGGCCAGGCGCAGTTCGGGCAGTCGCTGCAGGATGGTGTTCAGCGCGATCTGCAGTTCCAGCCGGGCCAGGGGCTGTCCGAGGCACTGGTGGACGCCGAAGCCGAAGGCCAGGTGGAGGCGCGCGTCGCGGGAGAGGTCGAGTTCGTCGCCGTCGGGGAACTTCTGCCCGTCCCGGTTCGCGGTGCTGATCATGCAGATCACGCCCTCGCCCGCCCGGATCCGGACGCCGCCGACGGTGACGTCCTCGGTGGCGACCCGGGTCAGGCCGGAATGCACGATGGTGAGGTAGCGCAGCAGTTCCTCGACGGCGCCGGCGACCGACTCCGGGTGCTCGCGCAGGTGGGCGAGCTGGGTGGGGTTCTGCAGCAGGGCCAGGATGGAGAGTGCGGTCATGTTCGCCGTGGTCTCGTGTCCGGCGACGAGCAGCAGCCGGCCCATGGCGCCGATCTCCTCGGTGCTCAGCTCGCCGCGGGCGACCAGGCGGCTGAGGATGCCGTCGTCGGGCTCGGTGCGCTTGGAGTCGGTGAGCTTGACCAGGTAGTCGGCCAGGTTCTTCTGGGCGATCTGCACCTCTTCGACCGAGGAGTCGCGGCGCAGCAGGACCCGGCTGCACTCCTGGAAGAAGTCGTGGTCCTGGTAGGGGACGCCGAGCAGCAGGCAGATGACCAGGGACGGCAGCGGCAGCGCGAACTCGTGGACCAGGTCGCCGGAGTTGCGGCCGGCGGTCAGCTCGTCGAGCAGGTCGTCGGCGATGCGCTGGACCTCGGGGCGCAGTGCCTCGACCTTCTTGATCATGAATTCGCTGGTGAGCATCCGGCGCAGTTGGGCGTGCTCCGGGTCGTCCATCCGGATGAAGGTCCGCTGGCCGGTGCTCAGCTGCCGGGCGCCGGCGCTGATGAACGGGAAGCCGGGCCGGGCGGCGTCCGAGCTGAAGCGGGCGTCGCTGAGCACGGCCTTGATGTCGTCGTGGCGGGTGACCAGCCAGCTGGGGGCGCCGTCCCAGAGTGCGATCCGGCTGATCGGTTCGTCCTGCTGGGCCTGCTGGTAGGCCGGCGGCGGGTCGAACGGGCAGCCGCCACGGGCGGCGGGGTGGGTGAACTGGGGGTGGTGAGCGGCGGTGGCCATCATGGGCTCCCTTCACGGAGCGGATTTGCCGGTGGCGCCGAGCGGATGGGCCTGCGGTGCCGTGGGGTAGCGCCCGGGACCATTGCATGCCCTAAGCAACTAACTCACCGTCACGCTAACTCGCGGTCAGTGGTGGCGAAAGGGTCCATCCGGTGGCGAACGAATCTGTCCGGAAACCGGTCAGTGGTCGAGAGGGGAGCCACTCCTCGAACGGGGTCGCTACAGTTCCCCCATGCCGGACGCAACAGACAATCCGACCGCCACCTCCGAACTGGAGGAGGTGCTGGCCTCGCTGGCCTACCTGCTGACCCGCTCGCAGGAGCACGAGCGCCAGACGGCGCGGGCCGGCATCACGGCGGCGCGCTCGGACGTCTACCTGCTGCGCGCGCTCGCCGAGGCCGAGGAGGTCAGCCGGGTGGGCGACCTGGCCGCCCGGCTGATGGTCAAGCCCTCCCACGTCACCCGGCAGATCGACCGGCTGCAGACCCAGCAACTGGTGGAACGCACCCCGGACGCGCTGGACCGCCGGGCCCGCCAGGTGGCGCTCACGG
Organism: Kitasatospora sp. NPDC059812; assembly: GCF_042732075.1. Lineage (NCBI taxonomy): Bacteria > Bacillati > Actinomycetota > Actinomycetes > Kitasatosporales > Streptomycetaceae > Kitasatospora > Kitasatospora sp. NPDC059812. The sequence goes on along the minus strand of NZ_JBHWIO010000120.1, from coordinate 12,167 downwards.
CCGAGGGGCGGGCGATGCTCAACCGTCTGAAACAGGCCAACATCGCCGGTCTGGCCAATGCGCTGGACGGCATTCCGGCACCGGACGTCGCCGCCACGGTCAGCGTGCTGCGCCACTTGGTGGACCGGTACGTGCGGCAGGTCCGGATCAAGATGCTGTCCGAGGACGCCACGCCGGCGGACCGGGCGGTCGGGGGCGTCGGGGGCGCCGACTCGGGCTCGTCCCACTGCCCCTGACGCGAGGGCCCGGCAAGGGAGGGGGCGCCGGAGCGGGCGCCCCCTCCGAGGTCAGGACCGTACGGCGATCAGGACCGTACGGCGATCAGGACCGTGCGGCGATCAGGGCGGCCAGCCCGTCCAGTCCGCGGTCGACGGTGTCCGGGTCGACCTGGCTGACGGAGAGCCGCAGTTGCCGCTCCCCGCCCGCGCCCGGGTAGAAGTGCGACATCGGGGTCCAGATCACCCCGTACTCCGAGGCCGAGAGTTCGAGCAGTGCGTCGTCCACCGCGAACGGCACCGTGACCACCAGGAAGAACCCGCCGCGCGGCTCGTTCCAGCTCACCCCGCCGCCGGGCGGGAATCGCCGGGCCAGGCCCGCCAGGACGAGCGCGAGGTTGCGCCGGTAGAGCGCGGCGACCTCGGTGTTGGCGGCCCGCAGGCTGTAGCCGTGTTCGAGCAGTGCCCCGCCGATCACGGCCTGGGCGATCGGTGAGGTGTTCACCGTGGTCATGCTCTTGATCATGCCGAGCAGGTCGGCCAGCAGGTCGGTGCCGCCCGCGCCGTCGGCCACCGGCTGGTCCGCCACCACGTACCCGACCCGGGCGCCCGGGAGGGCCGTCTTGGCGAAGGAGCCGAGGTGGACGACCCGCCGTTCGGTGTCCAGGGCCTTGAGCGAGGGCAGCCGCTCCTCGCCGGCGAAGACGCAGTACGGGTTGTCCTCCAGCAGGAGGAAGTCCTCCTCGGCGGCCAGGGCGAGCAGCTCCCGCCGCAGCTCCAGCGGCAGGCTGGCCCCGCTCGGGTTGGCGACGTCCGGTACCAGGTAGAGGGCGCGCGGGCGCAGCCCCTCGGCCCGGGCGGCGGCCAGTTGGCGGCGCAGGTCGGCGAGGTCCACGCCGTCCGGGCCGTCGGCCACCGGCCGTACCGGGAGGTCGGCGAGCAGCGCCGCGCCGGTCAGCCCCACGTACGTGGGCGAGACGGCGAGCACCACGTCCTCGGGGCCGCGGCGCAGTGCCCGCAGCACCAGGAACATCGCCTCCTGGCAACCCACCGTCACCACGATCGACTCGGCGGGCACCTCGATGCCCTCGTCCACCGCGAGGTGGGTGGCGATCAGCTCGTGGATGATCCCCTTGGTCCGCCCGTACTGGAGCACCTGCCGCCGGGCCGCCTCCTCGGAGAGCCCGCGCTCGGCGCGCAGGTGGGCGACGTAGCGGTCCAGGTGGCGGTGGACGGCGTCGAGTTCGAAGAACTGCTCCGCCGGGCGGCCCGCGGCGAAGGAGACCGCCTCCGGGTAGCGGATGGAGATCTCGTTGAGCAGGTTCATCGAGGTCATCGCCGGGTCGGCGAGGGAGGGGTGCAGGTCGGCCCGCAGCAGGCCGCGGGGTGGGGCGGTGGTGGTCACGGGGCACTCCAGGTGGGGCAGGGCATGGGGGTGGTGCGCAGCGCGGCGGCCGCGCTCAGGTCGGCGCAGCCCGCGAGGCCGAGCGCGTGCCGCAGCTCCGCGGCCAGCAGGTCGAGCACGTGGGCGCAGCCGGCCTCGCCCCGGGCCGCCAGGCCCCAGATCATCGGGCGTCCGAGCAGCACCCCGGACGCCCCGAGGGCCAGGGCGGTGAGCACGTCCGAGCCGCCGCGCACCCCGCTGTCCAGCAGCACCTGGCAGTCGCGGCCGGCCAGCGCCTCGGCGACGGCGGGCAGCGCGCTGATCGAGGGGACGGCCCGGTCGAGCTGGCGGCCGCCGTGGTTGGACACCACCACGGCCTCGGCGCCGAGTTCGGCGGCCCGCACCGCGTCCGCCGGGTCGAGCACCCCCTTGACCATCAGCGGCAGGCTGGTGTGCTCGCGCAGCCAGGCGAGATCCGCCCAGGTGACGGCGGGGGAGAGCAGCTCGGCGGTGTGCGCGGCCACGGCCGAGACGGCGGTGGTGGCCTGGTGGGCCCGCCCGGCGGCGCCGTCTTCGAGCAGGACCGCGCGGACGTCCGCGGGCAGCGCGAAGGCGTTCTTGGCGTCGCGCAGGCGGCGGCCCATGAACGGCACGTCGGCGGTGACGACCAGGCACTCGCTGCCCGCCGCCTCGGCCGCCGCGACCAGGTCGAGCAGCCGCCCCCGGTCGCGCAGCCAGTACAGCTGGAACCAGAGCGTGGCTCCCGTCGCGGCCAGGTCCTCGAAGCCGACGCTGCTGAGCGTGCCGACGGTGAACGGCACCCCCGCCGCGGCCGCCGCCCGGGCCGAGGCCAGCTCGCCCTCGGGGTGGAACAGCCGGTGGTACGCGACGGGCGCCACCGCCACCGGCAGGCTCGCGCGGCTGCGCACCAGGGTGGCGGCGGTGTCGCAGGCGGAGACGTCGGCCAGCACCCGGGGCACCAAGGCCAGTTGGTCGAAGGCCGCCCGGTTGCCGGCGAGGGTGCGCTCGCGCTCCGCGCCGCCCTCCAGCCAGTCCCAGACCTCGGGCGCGAGCGCGGCCCGGGCCGGCTCCGCGTACTCGGCGACGGAGAGCGGCTGGGTGGAGGGTGGCTGGGAGGGGAGCGGCTGGGCGGAGGGCGACGGGGCGGAGGGCGACTGGGCGGGGGAGGGCTGGTGCCCGGTCAGGGCCGGCGCGTTCATCCGGCCACTTCGCTGGCGCTGCGCTGGAGTTCGACGGCCTCGTAGAGGGCGCGGACGTTGTTGCTGCCGAAGGTGCGGGCCCGGATGCGCTCGATCACCTCGAAGAAGAAGGTGCCGCGCGGGTGCTGGGAGCGGGTGAAGATCTGGAACAGCTGGCCGTCGTGGTCCTGGTCGACCAGCAGGTGCAGGGCGCGCAGCTGGTCGAGGGAGTGCCGCAGCGGCGTCAGACGGGCGGGCAGCGCGTCGAAGTACGCGCCCGGGGTGCGCAGGAACGGCACGCCGCGCTCCGCCATCGCGGAGACGGAGTGCACGGCGTCGGCGGAGGAGAAGGCCACGTGCTGCACCCCGGCGCCGCCGTGGTCGGCGAGGAAGGAGGCGATCTGGCCGCCCGCGTCGGGGCTGAGCGGCTCGATCAGGGTGAGCGTGACGCTGTGGTCGGTGCTCTGCACGACCGCCGAGTCCATGCCGAGCGCGCCGACCTCGATCCGCTCCTCGAAGATCATCCGGAAGCCGAAGACCTCGCAGTACCGGCGAACGGTCTCGCGCAGCTCACCGGAGGGGACGCAGACCGCGAAGTGGTCGACGGAGCGCAGCCCCGTCGTACCGGCACCGGTCACGGGGGCGGCGTCCGGCAGGCCGGGGATCCGGTCGGCGGGGGCGTCGGGGCCGCGTTCGATCAGGGTGTGCACCACGTCGCCGAAGGCGCCGACCACCGCCGTGACGCAGCCGTGCGCGGCCTGCGGCGGGCGCAGCCCGTCGGCGCCCCGGCCGGTCAGCGTCCGGTAGGCGTCGGCGGCGTCCGGCACCCGCAGGGCCAGTGCGCCCACGCCGTCGCCGTGCCGGGCCAGGTAGTCGGTGGCCGGGTGGCCGCCGGCCAGCGGCTGGGTGAGCAGCAGCCGGACGGTGCCCTGCCCGACCAGCGCCGAGAGGCAGCGCTCGGCGGCCTCGCCGCGCTCGGTGGGCGGGACGAGCAGCTCGAAGCCGTACTCGGTGGTCAGCCGGGCGGTCTCGGCGGTGAGGTCGGACAGGTAGAACTCGACGTGGTCCAGTTCGACGGGGAGCGGGGCGGCGGTGGGTGAGGAGCGGTCGGTCATCTGAGGAGCTTTCTGGTGAGGAGGAGAGGAGGTGTCGGGGGTGATCGGGCGATCAGGTGCGCTGGAGGTCCGGGGCGCTCCCGGGCTCGGTGGGGCTCTCGGAGTCGGCCGGAGGCTCGGTGGAGCTCTCGGGCTCTTCGGGGGCCTCGGTCCCGGCGGAGACCTCGGATTCCGAGGGAGCCTCGGGCTCGGTCGGGGCCTCGGGCTTGCCGAGCAGGTGGACGGCCGCGAGCAGGGCGCCGAGCACCATCACGGCCAGCACGACCCGGAAGTCCAGGGCGGCCACCAGCCCGGAGCCGACGCCGACCGCGAGGGCCTGCGGGGCGGTGAGCGAGAGGTTGACGGCCGCCTGGGCGCGGCCCATCAGCTGGGGCGGCGTGGCCGCCTGGGCGGCCGTGGCGAGGCCGACCATGGCGGCCGGGATGCCCGCCCCGGCGATCACCAGGCCGGCCGCCACCACGGGGAGGGACGGCGCGAGCAGCAGGACCGTGCCGAGGCCGAACACCACCGACCCCGCCATGACCGTCCGGCGCGGCCCGAGCCGGCCGATCAGCAGACCGCCGACCACCGAGCCGCCCAGCGCCCCGACCGCCTCGATCGTCTCCAGCACGCCGAGGAACTGCGGCGGGCGGTGCAGCCCGTGCTGGGTCAGTGCGAACAGCACCGGCTGGAGCAGGCTCAGTACGAAGCCCGTGACGGCGGTGGCCGCCACCAGCGGGCGCAGCCCGGTCGCGCCGCGCAGGTGGGCGAAGCCCGCCAGTACCTCGGTGCGCCACCGGCGGCCCGAGGGCTCCGGCCTGGGCTCGTCCGCCCGCAGGCCGAGGAAGGCCAGGGCCGCCAGCAGCAGCACGCCGAGGTCGGCCAGCGCCACGGCGCGCCCGCCCAGCCAGCTGTAGAGGCCCGAGCCGAGCAGCGGCGCGACGAGCGTGGTTCCGGCCCGGGCGCTCTGGGTGAACCCGGCTGCTGCGCCGAAGTCCTGACGGTCCATCAGGATCGTACGCAGCAGGGCGCTCTGCGCCGGGGCCAGCACGGCCCCGGCGAGACCGCAGAGCGAGGCGGTGCAGTAGATGATCCAGACCCGGTCCGGACCGTCGACGAGCAGCAGGGGCGTCAACCCCACCGCCACCACCAGGTTGACCCCGACCAACAGCGGTCTGCGCCGGACCCGGTCGGCGAGCAGGCCGCCCAGCGGCAGGAGCAGCAGCGGCGCGGCGAAGCAGAACAGCACCAGCCCGGCGGCGGAGTTGCTGCCGGTCAGCACCTTGGCCCAGATGCCGAGGGCGATGGAGAGGGCGCTGTCGCCGAGGACGGACAGGGTCTGCCCGGCGAGGTAGCGCCGGAACTCCGGGCGGGCCAACAGCGGGTGCATCGCGGTTCCTTCGCTGCGCCGACGGCGCTTCGGGGTGCTGGACGTGCTGGACGTGCTGTGTGTGCCGTGTGTGCTGAGTTGCTGGGCTGCTCGGCGCGTGGGGCGCGGACGGTGCGCCCTCACGCGCCGTGCGCGGGGACGTGCGGGGACATGCGGGACGTGCGGGGAGGTGCAGGGATGCGCGGGGATGCGCGGACGCGGGGTGCGGTCAGGGAGCGGCGGGCGCGGTGGCGCCGAAGCCCTCGATCACCGCGTCGTTGGCGTCCTTCTCGCCGACGGCGATCCGGATGCCCTGCCCGGCGTAGTAGCGGACGGCCACCCCCCGGCGCTCCAGCTCCGTCCGCAGGGGGAGCTGGTCACCCGGCGCGACGACCCAGAGGAAGTTGGTCAGGCTGGGCGCCACCGTCCAGCCCAGCCCCAGCAGTTCGGCCCGCAGGCGCTCCCGCTCGGCGGCGATCTCGGCGATCCGCCGGTCCACCTCGTCCTGGGCCGAGACGGCGGCCAGCAGGCCCGCCTCCTGGAGCCGGTTCACCGCGTACGGGACCTGGTGGTCCCGCACCCGCTGGGCCACGGACTCCTCCGCGAGCGCGTAGCCGATCCGCAGGGCGGCGATGCCGTGCGACTTGGAGAGGGTGCGCAGCACCACCAGGTTCGGCCACTCGGCGATCCGGTCCGGGACGGCCGGGGCCGCCCAGTCCCGGGCGAAGTCGACGTACGCCTCGTCCAGCAGGATCAGCGCCGTGGCCGGGACGCGGCGGAAGAAGTCCGTCAGCTCCGCCCAGGAGTAGACCGTGCCGGTCGGGTTGTGCGGGTTGCACAGCACGACGATCCGGGTGCGCTCGTCCAGCCGCTCGGCCATCGCGGCCAGGTCGTGCCGGGCGTCGGGGCCGAGCGGGACGGGGGGGCGGGCGGGGGGGGGGGGCGCGCCGAACACCCGGGTCGGCGCGGAGCACGGCGCCCGCGGGGCCCCCGTGTGGGCCGGGGGGGCCGCCGCGGGGGAGGGGGGGGGGGGGGGTCCCCACGCACCCCCGCGGGGGGGGCCCTGTCCCGCGCGCGCGCGCGCGGGCGCCGGGGGGGGCGGGGGGGGGGGGCCCGGGGGGACGGCCCGGGCCTCGGCCCGGGCGATCTCGCAGAACAGCGGGTACGCGTCGAAGCAGGGCGCCGAGTGCACCACGTTGTCGCCGGGCTCGACGACGGCGTGGAAGAGGTCCAGCGCCACGCCCGCCGAGCCGTGGCCGACCGCGACCTGGCCGGCCGGGACGCCCTGCCAGTCGGCGATGATCCCCTCGATCCGCTGCGGGCGGAAGTCCGGGTACCGGTGCAGGTCGCCGGCGGCCGCGGCCAGGGCGGCCACGACGGACGGCAGCGGCGGGCCCGGGTGCTCGTTCTGCGCCAGCAGGTGTCTGGCGGCGGGGGCGGCGGCCATCAGTCGGTCTGGAGGACGTAGAGCCAGGAGTGCGGGGTGGCCAGCGCCTCGACGCGGTCGATCCGCAGCCCGGCGTCGGTGAACAGCTCCTCGTACGTCTCCTTGGTGTGCAGCGGCACGCCCATCATCGCGTGCGCCAGCTCGAAGCCGACCGAGAAGACCGGCAGGGCGCTCTGGGACTCGCCCGGGCCGCGCAGCATGGTGTCGCCGAGCACGAAGGTGCGGGCCTTCGGGAAGGCCTCCCGCATCCGGGTGAAGATCGAGGAGCGGGTGGCCGGGTCGGCCAGCAGGTCGTGCAGCAGGAAGAAGCTCATCACGGTGTCGACCTCGGCCACCTCGGCGGCCTCGGCGTCGTTGTCGATCTGGGTGCCGAGCAGGCCCAGGACGTCGGCCCGGACGGCGGTGACGCGGTCCTGCATCCCGGCCGTGACGATGTCGCGGCGGGCGATGTCGGTGGCCGGGCGGCTGATGTCGATGCCCAGGCCCCGGGTGCCCTCGCGCTGCCCGACCACCCGGCGCACCCGGGCGGAGGTGCCGCTACCAAGGTCGGCGATGGTGCGGAAGTCGATGCCGGAGAGCACGTCGGTCAGCTGCGCGGCGAACAGCGACTGGTCGCACTGGGCGGAGCCGAGGGCGACCATCGCCTCGTCGCGCAGGACGTCCTCGCTGTAGCGGTGCGTCCCCGCGCTCAGGTGCCCGGCGCGGCCGAACACGTCGTGGTACCCGCCGACGGCCCAGGTGAAGTAGCCGCGTGCGGCGGCGACTTCGAGGCCCACCTCGGTGGGCACGTAGGTGCCGCCGTCGGCCTTGACGTAGCCGCAGTCGGCGGCGGCGCGCAGGACGGCCTCGGTCCGGGCGGTGTCGCCGCCCTGGGCGGTGGCCTCGACGGCCGAGAGCGGCTCGCCGCGCCCGAGCTTCTCCAGGACGCCGATCCGGTCCAGCGCGAAGATCACGTTGGCGGCGATGAAGCCGTTATAGGCGTCGGTCGACGTGATCGGCGACGGGGTGACGCCGCGCCAGGTGTCGGGGATGGCGGCAGTGGTCATGGTGGTGTCCGTTTCTCGGTGGGCGGGCCGGGTGCGGCCCGCGCGGTGGGTGCAGGTCGGTGGCCTGCGGTCGGAAGGGATGCGAAAGTCGGCGGGTCGGGAGGCCGGTCGGGAGGCCGGTCAGAGGCCGGTCGGTCAGGAGGCCGGTCGGGCGGTCAGACGGGCGGCGAGCACCGGACCGATGACGGCGAGCGCCTCGGGGCCCGTCATGGCGCCGTGGGTGCTCGGCACCTCGTGGACGTCGATCCGGCCGCCCACGTGGGGGCGCCAGCCGTCCGGGTCGGGGGCGTCGGCCGGGCGGTCCTTGGCGGCGGTGAAGACCACCGCATCGCCGTCGTAGCCGGGCAGCGGGAGCGCGTGCGCCAGCTCGGCGTTGGTCTGGAAGACCGCGACCACCCGGGCCACCGCGGCGCCGCTGAGGCCCGCGAGCGGGCCCTCGCCGTGCCGGACCAGCTCGGCGTAGCCGTCCTCGTCCTCGGGCCAGGCGCCGACCTCCCCGGCCGGGTGGCCGAGCGAGTCGAGGATCACCGCCAGCTGCGCCGGGTCGTCCCGCCACTGCTCGGGCCCGGCCTCGCCGGCGCCCGGGTAGGCGTCCAGCAGGGCCAGCAGCCGGACCTCCTCGCCCTGGTCGCGCAGCAGCGCGGCGATCGCGTGGGCGACGGCCCCGCCGAAGGACCAGCCGAGCAGGGCGTACGGGCCCTCGGGGCGGACGGCGCGGATCTGCGCGAGGTAGTCGCGCGCCAACTCCGCGACGGAGGAAGGGCGGTGGCTCGGATCGGCCAGGCCCGGGGCCTGGAGGCCGTAGATCGGCTGCTCGGCGTCGAGGTGGCGCAGCAGCCCCGTGTACACCCAGCTGATGCCCGCGGCCGGGTGGACGCAGAACAGCGGCGGGCGCGAGCCCCGGGTGCGGATCGGCAGCAGGACGGGGAAGCTCTCGGCGCCCGGCCCCCGGGCGAGCCGCTCGGCGAGCCCGGCGACGGTCGGCGCCTCGAACACGGTGCGGACCCCGATCCCCTCGCCCGCGCCGACCAGCTCCCGCAGCCCCGCGACCAGCCGGGCGGCCAGCAGCGAGTGCCCGCCCAGTTCGAAGAAGTTGTCGTCCACGCCGACCCGTTCGAGTCCGAGCACGTCGGCGAACAGCCCGCAGAGCACCTCCTCCTGCGGCGTGCCGGGCGCCCGCCCGGCGCCGGGCCAGGCGGCGGTGTCGGGGGCGGGGAGGGCGCGGCGGTCGACCTTGCCGTTGGCGGTGAGGGGGAGGGCGTCCAGGGCCACGACGGCGGAGGGCACCATGTAGTCGGGCAGGGTCGCGCCGACGTGGGCCCGCAGGAGGGCCTGGTCGACCGTCTGCCCGGGCCGGGCCACGGCGTAGCCGACCAGGCGCCGGTCGCCGGGGCGGTCCTCGCGGACCAGGACGAAGGCCTGGGCGAGGGAGGGGTGCCGGACGAGGGCGGCCTCGATCTCTCCGGGTTCGATGCGGAACCCGCGGACCTTGACCTGGTGGTCGGTGCGGCCGAGGTACTCCAGGGAGCCGTCGGCCCGGCGGCGGACGAGGTCGCCGGTGCGGTACATCCGGCTGCCGGGGGCGCCGTACGGGTTGGCGACGAAGCGCTCGGCGGTCAGGCCGGGCCGGTTGAGGTAGCCCCTGGCCAGGCCGGCGCCCGCGAGGTAGAGCTCGCCGACGACCCCGGCGGGGACGGGTCGCAGGGCGGCGTCGAGGACGTGCAGCCGGGTGTTCAGGATGGGCTGGCCCAGCGGCGGTGCGATCCGGCCGGACAGCGGGGTGGTCATGCTGGCGCAGACGGTGGACTCCGTCGGCCCGTAGGCGTTGACCATCCGCAGGCGGGCGGACCAGTGCTCGACGAGGTCGGGCGGGCAGGCCTCCCCGGCGACGGCCAGGGTCTCGACGGGCGCGAGCGCGTCGGGGGGCAGGACGGCCAGGGCGGTCGGCGGCAGGGTGACGTGGGTGACGCCCTGCTCGGCGATCAGCTCGGCCAGGGCCGGGCCGGGCAGCAGCTGGTCGGCGGTGCCGAGGACGGCGCGGGCACCGGTGAGCAGGGCCATGCTGAGCTCGGCGACGGCGGCGTCGAAGGAGGGGGAGGCGAACAGCAGGACGCGGCTGTCGGGGGTGGGCGCGAGACTCTCGCGCTGGCTCTCGATCAGGGAGGCGAGGCCGGTGTGGGGGACGACGACGCCCTTGGGGCGGCCGGTGGAGCCGGAGGTGTAGATGACGTACGCGGCGGCGTCGGGGGTGGGGGCGGTGGCGGTACCAGGTTCGGCGTCCGTGAGGTTGTGCGCCGGGTGGCCGGAGGTGTCGAGGTCCTCGACCAGCAGGCGCGGGACGGCGCTGTCGGCCGGCAGACCGGCGGCCACCGTACCGGTGGTGAGGACCAGGACGGGGGCGGCGTCGGCGAGCATGTAGGCGATGCGGTCGGCCGGGTAGCGCGGGTCGAGCGGGAGGAAGGCCGCGCCGGCCTTGAGGACGGCGAGCTGGGCGACGATGAGCTCGGTCGAGCGGTCCAGGGCGATCGCGACGAACCGCTCGGGGCCCGCGCCGTGTGCGGTGAGCAGCCGGGCGAGGCGGTTGGCGCGTCCGTTCAGCTCGGCGTAGGTGAGCTGCTCGGCGCCGAAGGCGAGGGCGACGGCGTCGGGGCGGGCGGCGGCCTGGGCCTGGAAGAGCGCCGGGAAGGTGGCGGGGGCGACGGGGTGGTCGGTGTCGTTCGAGGCCGTGATCAGCTGCCGGCGCTCCTCCGGGGCCAGGATCTCCACCTGGCCCACCCGCTGGTCCGGGTCGGCCAGCACCGCGCGCAGGGCGCGCTCGAACCGTGCGGCCGTCGCCGCCGCCGTGGCCCGGTCGAACAGGTCGACGGCGTACTCGACCGACAGCTCCAGCCCGGCGGGGGCGCCGTCGCGATCGAAGGTCTCGCCGAAGGCGAAGGTCAGGTCGAACTTGGCGAGGTCCGAATCCAGTGCCTCGACCCGGCCCGGCAGGCCGCCGAGGCGGATCTGTCCGGCGTCGCCGCCCGAGGTCAGCATCACCTGGCAGAGCGGGTGCCGGGCCGTCGAGCGCGCCGGGTTGAGCAGCTCGACCAGGCGCTCGAAGGGCACGTCCTGGTGCCCGAAGGCGTCCAGGGTGCCGATCCGGACGCGCTCCAGCAGCTCCCGGAAGCTCGGGTCGCCGGAGGTGTCGGTGCGCAGCACCAGGGTGTTGACGAAGAAGCCGACCAGGTCGTCGAGGGCTTCGTCGGTGCGCCCGGCGACGACGGTGCCGATCGGCAGGTCGGTGCCCGCGCCCAGGCGGCCCAGCGTGGTGGCGAGTGCCGCCTGCATCACCATGAACACGCTGGCCCGGCTCTGCTGCGCCAACTCGACCAGGGCGCCGTGGAGTTCGCTGTCCAGGTGCAGTTCCACCGCTGCGCCCCGGCGGGTCGGCGCGGTCGGGCGGGGGTGGTCGTAGGGGAGCGCAAGCTCTTCGGGGAGGCCGGACAGCGTCTGCTGCCAGTGGGCGAGTTGTTCGGTGAGCAGGGTGGTGGGCTGGTGCGGGGTGCCGAGGAGTTCGTGCTGCCAGAGGGCGTAGTCGGCGTACTGCACGGGGAGTGGCTGCCACTGCGGTGCGGTGCCGGTGAGCCGGGCGTCGTAGGCGGTGGCGAGGTCGCGCAGGAGGGGGGCGACGGACCAGCCGTCGGTGGCGATGTGGTGCATGAGGACGAGCAGGACGTGTTCGTCGTGCGGGAGGGAGAACAGCGTCGCGCGGACGGGCAGGTCGTGGGCGAGGTCGAAGACCTCCCCGCCGGCCTCGGCCAGGGCGGCCTGGAGCTCGGTCTCGGTGGCCACCGACACGGTGTGCAGCGGGAGTTCGGGGCGCTCGACGATCAGCTGGTGCGGCTGGCCGTCGGTGGCCGGGTAGACGGTGCGCAGCACCTCGTGGCGGTCGAGGACGTCCGTCAGCGCCGCCTGGAGGGCGGGGGCGTCGATCCGGCCGGTCAGGCGCACCGCGCACGGGGTGTTGTAGAGCGCGCTCGGGCCCTCGAACTGCTCGATGAACCACAGGCGTTGCTGCGCCGGGGAGAGCGGGATGCGCGTGGGCCGGTCGACGGGCCGCAGGGCCGGGCGGGCCGTGCCGGAGGCGGGCAGGACGGCGGCCAGGGCGGCGACCGTGGGAGCGTCGAACAGGGCCCGGATGGGCAGTTCGGTGCTGAGGGTGGCGCGGATGCGGCTGACCAGCTTGGTGGCGAGGAGGGAGTGGCCGCCGAGGTCGAAGAAGCGGTCGTCGATGGTGACGGTGGTGAGTCCGAGGACGTCGGCGAAGAGTGCGCAGAGGGTTTGTTCGGTGGTGTTGCGGGGGGCGCGGCCTTCGGTGGTGCCGGTGTAGTCGGGGGCGGGGAGGGCGCGGCGGTCGACTTTGCCGTTGGCGGT
>NZ_JBHWIO010000119.1:19047-23930 GCF_042732075.1 Kitasatospora sp. NPDC059812 | reverse complement strand
CCCCAAATCACTCCCCCAAACCCCACAACACAAACAACCCCCCCCGGGGGGGCGGTGTGGGGGGGGGGGGGGCCCCCCCCGGCGGGGGGGTTGGGGGGGGGGGGGGGGGGGGCCACCCCCCCCCGGCTACCCGACTGCCCCACCCTGATCTGTCCCGCCGCACCATCCTGCGCTCCCTCGGCGGCGCGGGCGTCCTCGCCCTCGGCCTGACCGCCTGTTCGGACCTCGACGAACCCGTCGAGGACGCCACGCAGGCCCCGCAGTCTTCCGGGGCGCCGCAGCCGTCCGGGGCCCCGGCGGCGCCCGGCGGACGCCGCTTCGGCGCCGAATGGGAGAAGCACGTCCGCACCGTGATGTCCTGGCCCGCCTCGGAGAACGTCTGGGGCGACCAGCTCCCCGACGTCCGGAAGGACATCGCCGGCCTGGCGCGGGCCATCGCCGCCCGCGAACCGGTCGTCCTGATGGCCCGCCCCGAACAGAGGGACGCCGCGCAGAGCGCGTGCGGCTCCGCGGTCGAGGTCGTCCCCATCGCCGTCGACGACCTGTGGGCCCGCGACACCCTGCCGGTGTTCGTCGAGGAGGGCGGCAAGGTCAAGGGCGTCGACTTCAACTTCAACGGCTGGGGCAACAAGCAGCAGCACGCCAACGACGGCAAGATCGCCCGCACCGTCCTGGCCAAGTACGGCGTCGAACGCATCGAGACGAAGCTGGTCGCCGAAGGCGGCTCCTTCGAGACCGACGGCCAGGGCACCCTGCTGGTCACCGAGAGCTCCGTCGTCAACGGCAACCGCAACCCCGGCATGTCCCGCGACCAGGTCGAGGCCGAGCTCAAGAAGGCCCTCGGCGTCACCACCGTGATCTGGCTGGCCGGCGTCAAGGGCAAGGACATCACCGACGCCCACGTCGACTGCCTCACCCGCTTCGCCGCCCCCGGCGTCGTCCTGCTCGACCAGGCCTTCCCCGGCTCGCCCGCCGACGTCTGGTCCCGCTCCGCCGACCAGGCCCGCGGCGTCTTCAAGGACGCCGTCGACGCCCGCGGCAAGAAGCTCGACGTCATCGAACTCCAGCAGCCCGACCCCGACAAGATCACCGGCCGCGGCGACGCCTTCGTCTCCTCCTACATGAACTTCTACGTCGGCTCCAAGGGCGTCTACCTCCCGAAGTTCGGCGACGACCGCGCCGACGACCGCGCCCAGCAGATCCTCAAGCAGCACTTCCCCGACCGCGAGATCGTCCCCGTCAAGATCGACAACATCGCCGCCGGAGGTGGCGGCATCCACTGCGCCACCCACGACATCCCGGCCGCGGGGTGAACGCGCGGTTCGACTGACACCCGCCGGGGCGTGCGGCCTCCTCGAAGCTCTGCAGAAATCGACCAGTTCTGACTTCGGGCAGCACGGGCCCCTGCCGAGAGTTCGGCAGGGGCCCACGGTGCAGAGACCTGTAGACGGCCGGGACCTGCCGTCGACGAGTGGCAGGCCGGCCGACATCGGCTACCGTCTGCCGCCGGTCCGACGGCCCGGCCTCACCTCAGGTGTCGGGTGAAGAACTGGGCCGCGGCGTCCCCGGCGAACTGCGGGCAGGTGGAAGGTCGGTCAGCAGCGGCACCGTACGACGGCCGGCAGCGCCTCCAGCTCGACCTCGATCGCCTCCCGGAGCAGGCGTCGCGCGTGCTCCAGCGGCATCGAGCCGGTCAACCAGCGGGCGCTGAGGCCCTCGATCAGGACGGTGAGGCGTTCGGCGGAGGCCGTGTGGGCCGGCGCCGTGGCCTCGGGGCGGGCGCGGCCGAGCAGGTCCGCGACGTCGTGCACCCAGGCGTGGGTGGCCCGTGCCAGCTCCTCCCGGAGATCGGGCTCGAAGACCGCGCTGGCCCTCAACTCCCCCCAGGCGGTGCTGTTCTCGCGCACGTCCGGGGTGTCCTGGAGTTCCAGGAGCAGGACCTGTTCGAGATCGCGTCGGGGATCGTCCGAGTACCCCGCCGAGTCCCCCTCGGCGGTGTAGCGGTCCGCCCGGTCGCTGATGAACTCCAGGGTCTTGCGGAGCAGCCCGGCCCGGTCGGTGAAGTGGTAGTACAGCAGCGAGGTGGACACCCCCGCCTCGGCGGCCAGTTCACCCACGCGCAGCCCGCGCACGCCACGCCGCGCGATGACGCGGGTGGCGGCGATGAGTATCTCTGTTCGACGATCCGACACAAGCGATCACCCTACCCGGCCGGGGCCCCTCGTGGAGGAATTCCTGATCAAAGTTTCAGGGCCCAATGACCCTGCGGCCAGGCGGGCGACCTCGGATCGGGGCTCACGACAGGTTCACGACAGGCTCAGGCCAGGCCGGTGTGGCAAGGAAAACCGCGATACCGTACGTATCGGGTATTGACTGAATTTTTAGTTGCAGCCAAGATGTGCGTCACCCCACACCTCCCCGCCCCCAAGGGAGTCCTCTTGGACACGCCCGTTCCCACCCGCCGCAGCCTGCTCAGATTCGGCGCTGCCGCCCTGCCCGCAGCGGCCCTCGGCGCCGCGTTCGCCACCGGCCTCGGCACCTCGGTCGCCGCGGCCGCAGAAACAGCCACGGACACAGCCGCAGCCACGGACGCGGCCGCAGCCGCAGCCGCGACGCCGTCCGGCGCCACGCTGCGGATGCCCGCAGAGACCGACCGGCACACCCGCACCTTCATGGCCTGGCCCGCCCTGTCCTCGGTCTGGCGCAACCAGCTGTCGGGCGTCCGCCGGGACATCGCGAACGTCGCGTACGAGCTCTCGCGCTACGAGCCGGTCGCGGTGCTGGCCCGCCCCGGGCAGGCCGCCGACGCCCGGTACTACTGCGGCTCCGGCGCGTACTACGGCATCGAGGTCCTGGAGATCCCGAACGACGACCTGTGGATCCGGGACTTCGGCCCGACCTTCGTCGTCGCACCCGGTGCCATCGCCGGGGTGGACACCAACTTCAACGGCTGGGGCAAGCACGGCACCTCCTACTACCAGCCGTACGCCAACGACGCCGCGGCCGCGGGCACGCTCCTGTCCCAGTACGGGATCGCCCGCGTCCAGGCCCCGTTCGTGGGCGAGGGCGGCTCGCTGGAGACCGACGGACAGGGCACCCTGCTGGCCACCGAGAGCTCGCTGGTGAACCCCAACCGCAACCCGGGCATGACCCGGGACCAGGTCGAGCAGGCGCTGAGGTCGACGCTCGGCCTGGACAAGGTCATCTGGGTCCCGGGCCTGGCCGGCCAGGACATCACCGACTGCCACATCGACTGCCTGGCCCGCTTCATCTCCCCCGGCCAGGTCATGCTGGACCAGCCCGGCCCGGGCACCGACCCCCGGTGGGTCGCGGTCTACCAGCAGACCAGGCAGGCCCTGCAGAACGCCACCGACGCCCAGGGCCGCCGCCTGACCATCACGGAGCTGCCCGGCCCCGACCGCAACTCCATCCGGGGAACGGGCAAGGACTTCCTGTCCAGCTACACCAACTACTACACGGCCAACGGCGCCGTCCTCGTCCCGCAGTTCGGCGACGGCTACGCGGACGGGGTCGCCTACGCGATCCTCCAGGCCAAGTACCCCGACCGCACCGTCGTCCAGCTCAACATCGACAACATCGCGAGCGGCGGCGGCGGCATCCACTGCTCCACCCAGTCGCAGCCCGCCGTACCGCCCGCCGGCTGAACGCGGCTGAGCGCGGCCGAGCCCCCCGCCGACCACCTCGGTCGGCCACTCTCGACCCCATCCTGACTGAAAATTAGAACAAGAGAGAAGGATCCGTCATGACGTTCCAGATGCCGGCCGAGTGGACCCCCCACGACGGGTGCCTGATGGCCTGGCCGACCAGGTCGGACCTCTGGGGGGAGACCTTCGAGGAGGCCAAGCGGGAGTACGCCCAGGTCGCCCGGGCGATCGCCGAGTTCGAGCCGGTCACGATGGTCGCGCTGCCGGACCGGGGCGCCGAGGCGCAGGAGCTGTGCGGGGAGGGCGTCGAGGTCGTGGAACTCCCCATCGACGACTCGTGGTTCCGCGACTCCGGGCCGATCTTCGTGCTCGGCGAGGACGGCCGGCGGGCCGGTGTGGACTTCCGCTTCAACGCCTGGGGCGGCAAGCACCACCCGTACGACACCGACGACCTGATCGCCGGGCGGCTGCTGGAGCGCCTGGGCGTCGAGCGCATCGACTCCCGGATGATCCTCGAAGGCGGGGCGATCACGGTCGACGGCGAGGGCACGCTGATCACCACCGAGCAGTGCCTGCTGAACCCGAACCGCAACCCGGGGATGAGCAAGGAGGAGATCGAGGCCGAGCTGATCGCGAAGCTCGGCGTCAGCACGATCATCTGGCTGCCGTACGGCGGTCTGCTGGACACCGAGACCGACGGCCACGTGGACGGCGTCTGCGCGTTCGTCGCCCCCGGCAAGGTGATCGTCCAGCTGCCCGCCGACCCCGAGCACCCCGACTACGAGCGCATGCGCGCCAACCACGCCGTCCTGGCGGCCGCCACCGACGCCCGGGGCCGCAAGCTGGAGATCCTCGAAGTCCCGCAGAGCGCCTTCGTCGAGGTCAACGGCACCGACGTCGAGGTCGGCTACCTCAACTTCTACATCGCCAACGGCGGCGTCGTCGTCCCGGTCGCCGACGTCCCGGAGGACAAGGGGGCCCTCGCCGCCATCGCGGCCGCCCTGCCCGGCCGCAAGGTCGTCGGGGTCCGCTCCCGGGTGATCGCCTACGGCGGCGGCGGTGTCCACTGCATCACCCAGCAGGTGCCCACCGCCTGAGCCGCCCGCACGCACAACCACCCCCCCCGCGCCCCGCGCCCCGGCCCGCGACCCCCCCCGCCCCGGGGGCCGCCGCCCCCCCCCCCCCCCCCCCCCCCGGGGGGCGGGGTACACAATAGAG
>NZ_JBHWIO010000119.1:1874-19037 GCF_042732075.1 Kitasatospora sp. NPDC059812 | reverse complement strand
CTGGCCCCCCCCGCTGGCGCCGCCCCCCCCCACACCCCCCCCCCCCCCGCGGGGCCCCCCCCCCCCCCCCCCGGCGCCCGGGCCCCCCCCCTCCCCCCGCCCGCCGGACCCCCGTTGAGCCTGGAAGAAAGAACCCTCGATGCCACGAAGCCAGCGCCCGGAGCACAGATCCCCGCACCGCCGCTACGCCCTGCCGGCCGCCGCCCTGGCAGCCTTCGCCCTGGTCGCCGCCTGCGCCGGGCCGCCGAAGACCGGTGACGGAGGCAACGGCAACCAGGCGTACAAGCTGTCCGCCGACACCCCGGCCGCCAAGGGCCAGCTCGACTCGTTCAGTTGGGCCGTCTACGCCGAGCCGCCGACCCTCGACTACATCTCGGCGTTCGACTACCCGCAGAACACCATCCTGTCCAACGTGTGCGAGAGCCTGATGCGGTGGACCCCGCAGCTGACCCTGGCTCCCGGGCTCGCGGCGAAGACCACCAGCCCCGACCCCACCACCTGGGTCTACGACCTGCGGCCCGACGTGCACTTCCACGACGGCGGCGTGATGACCGCCGACGACGTGGTGTACAGCCTCGGCCGGCAGATGAACCCCGACAACGCGGCGGCCTGGGCCCAGCAGTTCCAGAACGTCAGCACCGTCACCAAGAGCGGCCCGCTCCAGGTCACCGTCAAACTCAAGCAGCCCGACTCGCAGTTCAACCAGTACATGGCCACGGCCGCGGGCGTCGTCGCCTCCAAGGCCGGCATCGAGGCGGCCGGCAAGGACTACGGCACCTCCGGCAGCCTGGACTGCACCGGCCCCTACCAGCTCGGCTCCTGGAACAAGGGCCAGTCCATCCAGCTGCGGCGCTTCGACGGCTACTGGGGCACCAAGGCCAAGTCCGCGAAGGTCGACTTCCGCTTCCTGACCGACCCCTCGGCGCGCGTCAACGCCATGATCAGCGGCGAGGCGGACGGCGGCTACCTGATCCCGACCGAGAGCTACGACCGCCTGAGCAAGAGCGGCGTGGGCACCCTCTACTTCGGCGAGGGCCTCAGCACGGTCAACGTCAACGTCACCAACATGAAGGGCGTGCTCGGCGACGTCCGCGTCCGCAAGGCGCTGTCGCTGGCCCTCGACCGCTCCGGCTTCGTGCGCACCGGGCTCGCCGGCGCAGGCAGCGCCACCGGCTCCCTCACCTCCCGCGCGGCCTGGGCCGCGGCGCCGCCGGACGTCAAGAAGGAGGCGTTCGAGGGGCTCACCCCGACCGCACCGGACATCGACCGGGCCAAGGCCCTGGTCAAGGAGGCCGGCGCCACCGGCAAGACCGTCACGGTCGCGACCAGCTCCATCGGCCAGGACGTCTCGCTGCTGGCCACCGCCGTCCAGTCGGCCGGCGCCAGGATCGGTCTCGACGTCCAGCTCAAGACGATCGCGCCCAACGCCTTCACCGCGCTGTTCACGGACGCGAAGGCGCGCGAGGGCATCGACCTGTTCCCGGAGACGTACTACGACTCCATCACCGACCCGCTGGACCTGCTGGCCAACTTCAAGACCGGCGCCTACCAGAACTTCGCCGGCTACAGCGACCAGGCCTACGACGACCTGGTCGACAAGGCGACCGCCGCCGCCGACCCGGCGGAGCGCTTCACCCTCGAAGCGCAGCTCCAGAGGACCGCGTCCGACCAGCTGCTGTGGATCCCGGTCGCCGAGTGGCCCACCGCCGTGTTCCTCAACAAGAGGATCACCGGCGCCCCGACCACCATCTCCTACATGTACTACCCGTGGGCGGCCGACGTGGGTTCGGCCCAGTGACGTCTCCCGGATCCACCGTGCGGCGGCCGGGCCTCCCGGCCGCCGCCCCGCCCCCGGACGTGAGGGCTTCCACGTGAGTTTCCTGCGCTTCACCGCACGACGGCTGGCCGAGATGGCGGCCACCCTCCTCGGCGCCTCCTTCGTGATCTTCGGCGCGATGTACCTGGCGCCGGGCAACCCGGCCAGCTTCCTGCTCTCGGGCCGCTCCGCCTCCCCCGAGGCACTCAAGGCGATCAACGACCAGTACCACCTGGACGAACCGTTCCTGCTGCAGTACCTGCGCTGGCTCGGCCAGATCGTCCACGGCGACTTCGGCCGCTCCATCACCTACCGCACCGACGTGTCGCGGCTGCTGGCCGACCGGCTGCCCGCCACCCTCCTGCTCGTCACCATGGCCCTGGTCCTGGTCGTCGCCATCGGCGTACTCCTCGGCTGGATCGGGGCCGTCCGCGGCGGCGCCGTGGACTCGACCATCCTGGTCGCCACCACCGTGGCCGTCGGCACCCCGTCCTTCGTCGCGGCCGTCCTGCTGCAGGGCCTGTTCGCGGTGAAGCTGGGCTGGTTCCCGACCGGCGGCACCGGCGACGGACTCGGCCAGATGCTCTGGCACCTCGCCCTGCCCGCCGTCGCCCTGGCGCTCTACCTGATCGGCATGCTCGCCCGGGTCACCCGCGCCGCGATGCAGGAGGTCCTCGGCCAGGAGCACGTCACCGTGGCCCGCAGCCGGGGCGTCGCCGAGCACGAGGTGATCCGCCGGCACGTGTTCCGCAACGCCCTGGGCACCGTCCTGACCACGGGAGGCCTGATCGTCTCCACCCTGCTGGTGTGCACCGTCCTGGTCGAGTCCGCGTTCAGCGTCGGCGGCATCGGCCAGCTCCTCGAACTGTCCACCACCACCAAGGACTTCCCCACCGTGCAGGCCATCTCCCTGCTCATGGTGGGGCTGTTCATGGCGGTCAACCTCGTCGTCGACCTGCTGCACCCGCTGGTCGACCCCAGGGTCACCCTCGCGCCGAAGAGGTCCGCCGCATGAGCACCACCGTCCTGCGCCGCCCCGGCCTCGCCCGCCTGCGCACCGCCCGAGCACCCCTGTACCACCTCTGCCTCGGCCTCGTCGCCGTGGTCGTCCTGGTCGCCGTGCTCGCCTCCTGGCTCGCCCCGTACGACCCGAACTCCGTCGACCTGGGCAACGCCCTCGCCGGCCCCTCCGGCGACCACCTGCTCGGCGTCGACGCCGCCGGCCGGGACACCCTGTCCCGGCTGATGCTCGGCGCCCGCACCTCGCTGCTCGGCCCGCTCGGGGTGGTCGCCTTCTCCACCCTGGCCGGCGTCGCCATCGGCGTCACCGCGGCCTGGCGGGGCGGCTGGCTCGACTCCGTCCTGTCCCGCTCCACCGAACTGGTCTTCGCCTTCCCCGGCATGCTGCTGGCGATCCTGATCGTCGCGGTCTACGGCGAGGGGCTGATCGCCCCGGTGATCGCCCTCGCCATCGCCTACCTGCCCTACGTCAGCCGCCTCAGCCGCTCACTCGTCCTCGCCGAACGCTCCCGCCCCTACGTCGAGGCCTACCGCGTCCAGGGCCATTCCGGGCTCCAGATCTGCCTGCGCCACATCATCCCCGGCATCGCCCCCGTCGTCCTCGCCCAGTCCACCATCAACTTCGGCTACGCCCTGATCGACCTCGCCGGCCTCTCCTTCCTCGGACTCGGCGTCCCGGCGCTCACCCCCGATTGGGGCCGCATGGTCTTCGACGGCCAGACCGCCATCCAGCACGGCTACCCCCTGTCGGCGATCCTGCCCTGCGTCGCCATCGTGCTGACCGTTGTCGCCTTCAACGTCGTCGGCGAACGCTGGGCCGACCAGGTCGCAAGGAGGGACCGTTGAACGTCCTCGACATCCAGGGCCTGCGGCTGCGCCTGCCCGGCACCGCCCGGCCCGTCCTCGACGGCGTCGACCTCACCGTCGACGCCCGCGAGACCGTCGCCCTCGTCGGCGAATCCGGCTCCGGCAAGAGCCTCACCTCCCGCAGCGTCCTCGGGCTGCTGCCGCGCGGCGCCACCACCGAGGGCGTCGTGCGCGTCAACGGCGACGACGTCCTCACCATGAGCCCGGAACAGCTGCGCCGCCTGCGCACCGACACCGCGGCCATGGTCTTCCAGGACCCGCGCGCCTCCATCAACCCGCTCCGGCGCATCGGCGACTTCCTCACCGAGACCAGCCGCCGGGGCCCCGGCGGGGCCGACGCCGCCGCCGGACGGGCCGCGGAGATGCTGGCCGCCGTCGGGCTCCCGGAGGCCACGCTCGGCAAATATCCGGGGCAGCTGTCCGGCGGCATGCTGCAACGCGTCATGATCGCGGGGGCGCTGATGGGCGACCCCGCCCTGATCCTCGCCGACGAGGCCACCACCGCGCTGGACGTCACCACCCAGGCCGAGGTCGTCGCCCTCCTCGGCGACCTGCGCGAACGCTTCGGCACCGCACTGGTCTTCGTCACCCACGACCTCGGACTCGCCGCCGCCATCAGCGACCGCGTCTACGTCATGTACGCGGGGCGGATCGCCGAAACCGGGCCGGCCGAGGCCCTGTTCGAGCGGCCGCGCCACCCCTACACGGCCGCGCTGCTCGCCTCCACCCCCCGCCTGGACTCCCCCCGGGGCAGGCTGGCCGCCATCGGCGGCAGGCCACCGAGCCTGCGCGAGGACCTGACGGGCTGCCCCTTCGCCGCCCGCTGCCCGCTCGCGACCGAGGTGTGCACCGAGCGGGCGCCGGCCCTGCTGCCGCTCGCCGACGAGCCGGCCCGGCGGGCCGCCTGCCACCACGGCGACCGCGTCGCGGAGGTGACCGCCGATGCCTAGGAGCACTGCCGACGGCCCCAGCACGCCCGGCCCTGCCACGACCGGACCCGCCACGACCAGCCCCGTCACGACGAGCCCCGGAGGAGAACCAGCGATGCCGAAGACCGTCCTGGAGGCCGTCGGCCTGCACCGCGCCTACGGGAGCGTCCAGGCGGTCGACAACGTCTCCTTCACCCTGGCCGAAGGCGGATCGCTGGGCATCGTCGGCGAGTCCGGGTCGGGCAAGACCACCACCGCCCGGATCGTCGTCGGGCTCGAACGGGCGGACACCGGACGGGTCCTGGTGCACGGCCGGGACCGCACCGAGCGCCGGCGCGGCCGGGCCCACCGGCTGGCCCGCGCCCGCGAGGTCCAGATGGTCTTCCAGGACCCGTACCTGTCCCTCGACCCCCGCACCAGCGTCGGCGCCGCGCTGCGCGAAACGCTCAGGCTGCACTTCCCCGACGCGGACCACCCCCGCCGGATCGCCGAACTCCTCGACCAGGTCGGCCTCGGCGAGCGCGAGGCCGAGGCCCTGCCCCGCCAGCTCTCCGGCGGCCAGCGCCAGCGCGTCGCCATCGCCCGCGCGCTGGCCGTCGAGCCCGCCGTCCTCGTCCTCGACGAGGCGGTGGCCGCCCTCGACGTCTCGGTGCAGGCGCAGATCCTCAACCTGCTCGCCGACATCCGCGAACAGACCGGCATCGGCTACCTGTTCATCACCCACGACCTGGGCGTCGTGCGGTGCGTCACGGACGAGGTGGTCGTGATGCGGCACGGCCGGATCGTCGAGTCCGGCCCCACCGCCGAGGTCCTCGCCCGCCCCCGGCACGCCTACACCCGGCTGCTGCTCGACTCCGTGCCCAGGCCGGGCTGGGACCCGCGGTCCATCGCGGACGCCCGCCGGGCCCTGTAGCCGGGCCTTCCGGACTATCGGACCCTCCGGACTGCCGGGGTCCCGCGGGGTCGGCGGACTCCACGGGGCCCCGGTGTCGTTCGGCCCGCGGGCGGACGACGGGCGGACGACGCCAGGGCGCAGGGCGTGCTACGCCGTCCCGGACGGTGCTCCGGCGAGCGCGCGCACCAGCGTCCCCAGCACCGTCGCCGCGTCCACGTTCGAGTCGAGGGACTGGATGGCCGCGAGGCCGTCCACCGCCGCCGCGACCGCCTCGCCCAGGGGTCGCGGGTCGATGCCGCCGCCCCGCTCGTCGGCGAGCACCTGGAAGAGCCGGACGAAGCACGACCGCCAGCGCAGGTACTCCTGCTCCAGACTCCCCCGGACGCGTTCGTCGTTGAGGGCGTGCCAGTGCAGGGCCGCGTGCAGGTGCGACAGGTCCGGGCTCTCGCCCCGGGTCAGCAGGCCGATCACGCGCTCGGTCCGCTCGGCGAAGTCGCCGGGGCCGTCCACCGCTTCCTCCAGCGGGGAGATCCACTCCGGCCGGATGTCCTCGATCACCGCGACGATCAGATCGGTGCGGTCGCGGAAGTGGTAGTGGCACATCCCGTGCGAAACGCCGGACAGCGCGGCGACGTTGCGCGTGGTGAAGCGCCCGGCGCTCTCGCCGGCCAGCAGGGTCCGGGCGGCGGAGACGAGCCGTGACCGGGTCTGCTCCCCCTTGGCCGACGAGCGCGTGCGCCCCTGCGGTACCACGGGGGCCGCCTGAACCTGTTCCTTCTCGCCTGTCGCCATGGCGCAACTCTAGCGATGCCCTCGCTCCAGGAATCTTCGTCCGATCCTGCGCAGATAATTGACCGAGCGCTTGGTTAGTTCTACCTTTCGAGTCAATCCCGTTGCCGAGACGGGCAGTTGACCGGAGGACCCGATGAACGATCACGTCCCGAGCAGGTCCGGCCTGGGCAGACCCGGCCTGGGCAGACGACAGTTCCTCACCGCGGCCGGCCTCACCGCAGCCGGCCTGGCCGTGACGTCAGCGGCAAGCTCCACCGCCGCCGCGGCCGGCCTCCGCAACTCCCGCGACTCCCGCAGCGAGGGCACCGCGCTGTCGGGTGCGTTCGCCGTCCCGATCGACGGCGCGCGGCACACCCGGACCTGGATGGCCTGGCCCGACAGCACCGCGATCTGGCGCAGCCAGCTCAGCGGCGTCCAGTCGAACATCGCGCTGATCGCCAAGACCATCGCCAAGTACGAGCCGGTCATCATGTGCGCCAACCCCGCGAGCGCCGCCAAGGCCCGCTCCCTGTGCGGCTCGTCGGTCACCGTGATCACCACGATCCCCGTCGACGACTGCTGGATGCGCGACACCGGCCCGGTCTTCCGCACCAACGGACCGGGAGCCCTCGACGCCGTCGGCCTCAACTTCAACGGCTGGGGAAACCGGCAGACCCACGCCAACGACGCGCTGGTCGCCCAGCGCATCGCCGCCTACGTCGGGGTGCCGTTCACGGCTGCCGATCTGATCGCCGAAGGCGGCGCCATCGAACAGGACGGCGCCGGCACCCTGATGGCCACCCGCAGCAGCATCGTCAACGACAACCGCAACCCCGGGATGAGCCAGGCGCAGATCGAGGCCGCGATGTGCCAGGCCTACGGCGCGTCCAAGGTCATCTGGTTCACCGGCATCAGGAACCAGGACATCACCGACGACCACGTCGACGCCACCTCGCGCTTCCTCGCACCCGGCGCCGGGCTGGTCCAGATGCCGCTGGCGACCGACAACGACGCGTGGGCGAACGACGCGCGCGAGCAGTACCAGATCCTGTCCGCCGCCACGACGGCCGCAGGCGGTCCGACCGCGGTGACCAAACTCCAGGGCCCGGACTACTACAAGATCCGCTCCACCAACCAGAACTTCGTCGCCTCCTACGCCAACTACTACGCGTGCAACGGCGCCGTGATCTCCGCCCAGTTCGGTGACAGCACGGCCGACGCCGCCGCCCGGGCGACCCTGGCCCGGCTCTTCCCCGGACGCACCGTCGAGCAGCTCAACATCGACTCCCTCGGCGCCGGCGGCGGCGGCATCCACTGCGTCACCCAGCAACAGCCCGCCGTCTGACACACGTCAGCAACACGTGCGTGGCATGCGCGGACGGAGTTTTGAACGATCGGTGCAGGACCCGGCCGACGGAGGTGCGCAGGAAGAGGTTCTTCACCCTCCACGAACGGGACCGAGCCAGCCGGTCGGGAGGCCCGGGGGAATCTCACCCCCGGGCTCCCGCAGAGTGACGTCAGGCCGATCCTCCGCAGCGTCCCCGGCCCGGTTGTCCGGCCGGTCACCTGCCGGTTCGGGTCAGAGCAGCCGCGCTCCCGGCTTGACCTCCCGGTCCGGGGCGATCAGGACCACGTCGCCGCCGCCCTCGCCCGGCACCCCGAGCACGAGGACCTCGGACATGAAGTCCGCGACCTGCCGGGGCGGGAGGTTCACCACGGCCATCACCAGGCGGCCTTCGAGGTCATCGAGCGCGTACAGATCGGTGATCTGGGCGCTGGACTTCCGAACGCCCAGATCACCGAAGTCGATCCACAGCTTGTACGCGGGTCGGCGGGCGCGCGGGAACGCCTCGGCGCGGACGATCCGGCCCGCACGGATGTCGACGTTCAGGAAGTCGGTGATCGTGATCTCGTCCGCCGCCATCAGACCGCCACCGAGGGAAGCAGTTCGACCGACATCGGCAGGGCGGAATGGCAGGCGAGGGAGTCGTGCGTGTGGGAGATGTGACCCTCCATGGCGGGCTTCCGCGTGAAGAAGATCAGCATGTCCCTGGTGGAGGTCTGCTGCGGGTCGGCGGCGACCACCGGGGAGAGGCTGTGCTTCCGCTCGTGGTCGACGACCAGCATGGTGTCGAGGAAGTGGCGGTGCTGGTACTGGCCCACGACGAGCTCCGGGTCGACCTCGTCCCAGCGGACCGCGTTGATCTGCCGCATGTCGTGGAGGAAGGTGATCGCGCTGTCGGCGGTCATGTTCTCACTGCCGAGCAGGGTGGTCATGGTGTGGTCCACGCCGTCGCTGTGCACCCCTTCGAGGGCGGGCTCGCCGACGAGTTCGGGCGTGGTGACGGTCCGCAGGTTGAACAGGGTGCACACCCAGCCGGGGTAGTCGTAGTCCAGCTTCGGGCGGTGCGCGATCTCCACGTCCTGGACCATGAACGCCTTGAACAGGAGCAGCCCCTGGAAGGCCCGGTTCAGCTGGAGGTCGTCACCGACCTCCGCGAACTCACGCTTCTTTCCGGAGTCATGCCGTACGAAGTCCTCGTCGGCCGACAGCGCGAACGGCTGGAACTCGCCCCGGTCGACCGTCCCGTTCTTCACGTCGAAGTGGAAGCGTCCGTTCTTCGACTGGCGGAAGGGGAGGGTCGGATCGTCCGGCAGGTCGTCACTCACCCGCTGGAGCTGGGCCAGGTCGGCGTCGGTGGCGCCGAGCCCCTTCAGCAAGTCGGCCATGCGCTCTCCAGGGACGAAGGCCGAACGCTGCTCGACGTACTCCTTCTTGATCCGGGTCAACTCGGCTATGACCTGGTCGAAGTCGTTGGTGTTCATAAGATGGATACTCCGTTTCGGTTCAGGGGACGACTCCCCGCGGGACCTCTCGTGTCATTGGCGACGTCCGCCCGGGGTGGAACCGATCGCCTCCGACGAGAAAAACCTATGGGCCGCTGATCAATGATCAGTCAACGATTGATCTACGTGCGCGACATGGCTGATTCAAGGTCTTGACTGTTCCACGAACCCGTAGATCACAGTCAAGTGACGGTCAGTCATCCATATGACTTCCTGATGGTCAAGGCCGACCGCAGGGATCCGGCCAGGACCGCTTTCACCCCAACCGGGTTCAAGTAGTTCGGGGAAGTACGGACCGCATCGCCACCGAATACGTGTCGTGAATTTCGGGCGCCGGCCGCCTCAGAGGCGTACCAGCGCCTCGCGGGTCAGATCGGCCAGGGTCGGGTAGCCGTCGACCGCCATGAGCAGGTCGGCCTCCGCCAGCAGCGAGCGCAGCACGTGCACGATGCCGTCCTCGCCGCCGAGCGCCAGCCCGTACGCGTACGGGCGGCCGACGCCGACCGCGGTGGCGCCGAGGGCGAGCGCCTTGACCACGTCGGCGCCGCTGCGCACCCCGGAGTCGAAGAGCACCGGCAGACTGCCCGCCGCCTCGACCACGGCGGGCAGCGCGTCCAGGGCGGGCAGGCCTCCGTTGGCCTGGCGGCCACCGTGGTTGGAGCAGTAGAGGCCGTCGACGCCGCCGTCCCGGGCCCGGCGGACGTCCTCGGGGTGACAGACGCCCTTGAGGATGATCGGCAGGTCGGTGAGCGAGCGCAGCCACGGCAGGTCGTCCCAGGTCAGCGGGTTGCCGAAGATACCGGCCCACTCCAGGATCGCCGCACCCGGATCCTCCTCGGGGGCCTTGGCCAGGCGGGCCCGGAAGACCGGGTCGGTGAAGTAGTTCGCCAGGCAGTGGCCGCGCAGCTGGGGGAAGTTGGACGTCGCGAGGTCGCGCGGACGCCAGCCGGTGATCCAGGTGTCCAGGGTGACCACGATGCCCTGGAAGCCGGCCGCCTCCGCGCGGTGCACCAGGCTGGCGGCGAGGTCGCGGTCGGTCGGGGTGTAGAGCTGGAAGAAGCCGGGCGTGTCACCGAACTCGGCCGCGACCTGCTCCAGCGGGTCGACGGTGAGGGTGGAGGCCACCATCGGCACACCGGTGCGGGCGGCGGCCCTGGCCGCGGCGAGGTCTCCGTGGCCGTCCTGGGCGCAGAGGCCGATCACACCGACCGGCGCCAGGAACAGCGGCGAGGGCAGGGTGTGGCCGAACAGGTCGACGGTCAGGTCGCGACGGGCGGCGCCGACCATCATCCTGGGGTAGAGGCCCCACCGCTCGAAGGCCCGGACGTTGGCGCGCTGGGTGTGCTCGTCCCCCGCGCCGCCGGCCACGTACGACCAGATCGACGGGGGGAGGGCGGCCTGCGCCCCGGCCTCCAGCCCGGCGTACGTCATCGGCAGGGCGGGCAGCACCCCGCGCAGGCCGTCGAAGTAGATCTCGTTCTGGTAGTCACCGAACTGCTGGGCCATGGTTCCCAACCTCCTGCTGGTGTGGCGCGGTGTGGTGTCCGTGTGCGTGTGCGTGTGCGGGAGTGACGGAAGTGACAGGAGTGACGGTTGCGTTGATCTGATGTCTACCGACCCCTGCGAGCGTTCGGACGTCTTGCCATAGGTACGTAGGGAGCGTCAACGTGTTTCGAACGATTGTTGTCCGTACGGCTGTTGCCGGTGCGGCCGTGCTGGCGCCGGTGGTGGGCGCTGTTGCCGTGGGCGCGGGGGCCCCCGTGCGGCAGGGCTCGCCGACCGAGCCGTCGGCACAGGCCTGCGGCGGGTCGGCCGACGTGCACTGCCTCTCGGGGCACATCACGTGGAACGGGACCGGTCTCGTCATCCGCTACCGGGGGTGAGGAGTCCGGTCGGCGGTCGCCAGGGCGGCCAGCATCGACGTCACGTCGGCGGCCTCCGGGGCGCTGAGGCGGCTGAGCAGTAGACGCGCCTTCGCCTCCTGATGCCGGGCGGCGTGGTGGTCGCCCCGGGCGGTCATCGCGTGGGCCAACACCAGGTGGGCGAGGGCGCGTTCGCGCTGTCGCCCACCTTCTTCTGCGAGGTCCAGTGCCCGCTCCGCCTGCTGCACGGCCTCGTCGAGCCGTCCGAGCAGGCGCAGGACGTCGGCCAGGCGGCTTCGGGCGGCCGACTCCCGGTTGAGATCGCCGGTGACGCCCGCGCAGCAGATACACGACTGCAACTGCGCCGCGGCGTCGTCGAGTCGGCCCAGCTCCTGGTAGGCGAGGCCGAGGACGTAGTGCACGTACGCGGTCATCGCGACGTCGGCGGTCCCCCCGGGCTCGGCGAGGATCCGCTGACAGGTCTGCACCGCCGTGGCCGCGTGACCGGTGCGGATGCGGGACAGGGCCGCGTTCGCGGTGCTCGCCACCTCGCCGGACCGGTGGCCGAGCTGCCGGGCGAGCACCACCGCCTCGTCGAAGGCGGCGATCGCCTCCTCGTGCCGGCCCTCGGCCTGGGCGATGAGGCCCAGGTCGTTGAGGGCTTGCCGGAGAACGGCCGGGTCCTCCGCCTCCCGGCAGGCTTCGGCGGCCTGCCGGGCCTGTGCGCCGGCCTCGCCGAGCCGGGCCCGGGCCAGCAGGACCGTGCCGAGGAGGAACCGCGACCGGCCCTCCGCGCAACGGTCGCCGGCCGCGACGGCGGCGGCGATCAGCGTGCGCGTGGCGTCTTCCGCCCGGCCGCCCACGGCGCCGAGGCCGAGCGGGCTGAGGGCGATCAACAGGTTGACGGCCGCCCGCAGGTCGGTCATCGCCGAGGGCCGACCGTCGGCGATGACGCGCAGGGTGTCCGTCGCGACGGCGGCCGCGAGCGCCACGGCGCCGGGTGTCTCGGTCCGGGCCCACCGGCGGGCGTCCGCCAGATCCGCGAAGACCGGGGAGACCTGGAAGACCGGGGAGACCTGAGCGCGCAAGGAAGCCGGGGCGGCCGGGGCGGCCAGGGGGCGGTCAGGACGGGCGGCCGGCTGCTGGAGCGGCTCGCCGAAGACGTCGGCGACCGGGTCGCCGGGTACGGCGAGGGTGAAGGCCGTACGGGCGCAGCCGAGCAGATGGGTCAGCAGCCGCTGCTGGGCGCCGGCCCGTTCGTGGTCGCCGGTCCGCAGCGACGCCCGGCGGGCGAAGGCGCGCACCAGGTCGTGGTAGCGGTAGCGCCCGGCGCCCATCGACTCCAGCAGCGCCTGGTCCACCAGCGACTCCGCGAGCCGCTCCGCCTGGTACTCCGCCAGGCCCAGGACTGCGGCTGCCGATGCCAGACCGAGGTCGGGCTCCGCCCAGGAGAGCATCCGGAACGCCGTGGCCAGGGGTGGTGGGAGCAGCCGGTAGCTGAGCTCGAAGACCTGCTCGATCGCCAGGTCGCCCGTGCGGAGGGCGTCGATGCCCTCGCGGTCGTCGGCCAGGCTCCGGACGAGCTCGGCGATCGGCTGGTCCGGGGTGGCGGCGAGCCGGGCCGCGGCGATCCGTACGGCCAGCGGGAGCCGGCCGCAGGCATCGACCAGCATCCTGGCCTGGGGGCCCTGTTCGGACCGGCGTGCCGCGCCGATGACCGAGTCGAGCAGGCCGATCGCCTCGGGCTCGCTGAACACGTCCAGCGCGACGTTCAGAACCGACGGCACACTGGTGAGCACCGCGCGGCTGGTGACGATGACCGCGCAGTCCGACGAGCCGGGCAGCAACGGCTGGATCTGGGCCTCGTCGCGTGCGTTGTCCAGGAGGATGAGCAGCCGTCGTCCCGCGCTGGCGGTCCGGAACAGCGCCGCCCTGCTTTCGAGGTCCTTGGGCACAACTGCCGCCCGCACGCCCAGTGTTGTCAGGAAGTCCGCCAGGATGTCGGACGCGTTCGCGGGCACCAGGTCGGCGCCGCGCAGGTCCGCGTACAGCCGGCCGTCCGGGAAGTCCGGGCGCACGGTGTGGGCGGCTCGCACCGCGAGGGTCGTCTTCCCCACCCCGGCCATCCCGGTCACGGTCACCAGTCGCAGTGCGGGGCTGGTCCGTCCGGTCAGTGCTTGTCCGATTCCGGCAATGTGGTCTTGCCGCCCGATGAACTGCGACAGCACCGGGGGGAGTTGGTCCAGGGCCTCGCCGTCGGCCGCATCGCCTGCGCCTCGGTCAGTCGGCGTGGGCGGTAACGGTACGTCTGGGCGTAAGTCCGGACCGGGTGCACCGGTCCTCGATCGAATGGTGGCATCCACACCGAGATCGTGACACAACTCCGTGAGCACGGGCCCCGGTTCGATCCCCAGCTGCTCCACCAGCCGTAATCGAAGCGCGTCGTAGACCGCACGCGCCGCGGTCGTGCGGCCTTGCCGGTGCAGCGCGCGGATGAGCAGTTCCTGTAGGCGCTCGTGGAGCGGGTGGTCACCGGCCAGCTGCTCCAGTTCCGGCAGGTAGCCGGAGGGAGCGTCGAGTGCCGCGTCGAGAGCTACGTCAGGGGCTACGTCGAGGGCTAGGTCGAGGGCTACGTCGAGGGCGAGGCGCTCTTCCAGGAGGGTGAGGCGCAGCCTCGAAAGCCTTTCCCGCTCGCGGCACATGAGCGGCCCCGGCAGGCCGGCGAGCGGCTCCCCGCGCCACTGGGTCAGGGCTTCTCCCAGTGCGTTCCGGGCGTCCTGCGGCCGCTCGGCGGCGCACGTCCCGGCCAGCTCCTGCAAGCGCTTGACCTGCCACACATCCACGCGGTCCGGCTCGACGGCCAGACGGTAGCCGCCCGTTCGGGAGATCAGCACCCTGGGCGCCGTGCGCACGGGCTCCAGCAGATTCCGCAGCTGCCACACGTAGGTGCGCAAGGTGGTGTCGGGCGCACCGGGCGGCTGGTCTCCCCAGAGGTCGGCGATCAGCTCGTCGACCGTCACGACCGCGTTCGGGCGCAGCAGCAGGGCGGCCAGCACCGACCGCTGCTGCGGGCCGCCGAGGTGCAGGTCGGTGCCGGCGCGCCGGACCTGCAGCGTGCCGAGCAACGCGAAGCTCAGCGAATCCTGATCATGATCTGGACGCACGTGTTCCCCTCATCCGGTCGGCCGGGTACCGAACCGGCCATCGGCCTCTGCCTGGTGTTCCGATTGTCGGTGAACGGACCCGCGTTCTCCCTGCAGGCCCAGGCATACTGTGTCAACTCTGACCCTGCGGAGGCTGGTTGCCGTGAGGGCGCGCCGACTCCACCACATGAGGACGTACAGGGTCAGGCTGCCGATCAGGCCGGCGCCCGCGCCCTTCGCCGCGTCGGACAGCACCCCTTCGATCACGGCGCCCAGCGGGAGCCCTCCGGTCGCCGCCTCCGGGCCGGCGAGCCACCGCCAGGCGTGGGCGACGGCTCCGACGACCGTGACCAGGGCCATGGCGAGGAGGACGGGGCGCCGGAGCGCGCTGCCGGGCTTCGTGCGGCCCTCACCGGCGAGGAGGCGGGCCCGCCTAGGCCACACGTACACCGCGATGGCGGCCAGCCCGCCGATCGTGCTCGCGTGCTGCAACGCCCGCGCCCAGGTGAGGCTGCCCACCAGCGTGGAGTTGAGCCAGGGCGTACGGGTGACCACGAAGCCGTCGAAATGGGTGAAGGCGTCCCAGACCAGGTGCGTGGCGATGCCGATCAGGGCCGACAGCACGATCCACCCGGCTCTCCGCGCCAGCGCGTCGGCAGTGCGCAGCCGCCGCGACGAAGTGACGGGCGTCGGCACCGGCACCGGCAGCAGGGACGCCAGCGGGCGATGGCCGGCGCGGAGCAGCGCCCACAGGGCGAGGGCGTACGGCAGGGCGACGGTGACGGCGCCCGGGGCGCTGTGCGAGGTCGTGGCGTTGACGAAGGGTTCGTACCAGGACTGCGCGCTGACGGGCAGTCCCGTGGTGACGACGAAGTAGGGCAGGTCCGGTGCGACGGCTCCGGCGACCAGCGCGGCCCGGCTGAAGGGCCTCCGCAGCAACGGCAGTACGGCCGCGGGGTGGGCCAGGGTGAACGGCATGAGCATCCTCTCGCGCAGACCCCAATAGTCCGTCGAACGGAATGCTACGTCAAACGGACTAATGGCCTCTGGCGGACGCGCCGCGCCACCCCTTGCTGTCCGTACGGGCCGAAGCGCGCAGGTTCCGAGACTCCTGGACGAGATCGCACTCGAACCCGCGTGGGCTACCGCGGTTGGCTCGGCATCCGACCCTGCTCCGGATCCTCGACACGGCCGCCACCGACGAGGGCCCTTCCCGCGGGTGCTGTTCCTCAAGCCGCGGCCCCGACACCGTGGAACGACGGCTGTGCGCGGCGACCCGGGCCGTGCGAGCGGTCCGCGCCGGCTCGAACGGCGGCGGTACGGCGAGGGGTCCCACCGACCGGTGGGACCCCTGCGCGTGGGTGGGTCAGCCCGCTGCCCCCGCCGTCGGCCGGACGGCGACCGCATCGATCTCGAAGAGCATCCCCGGCAGGGCGAGCGAGGCGACCCCGCTGAGCGTCTGCGCGGGCAGCCGGTCGCCCCAGGCCCCGGCCAGGGCCTTGCCGAGGACGGCCAGCTTCTCCGGGTCGTGGTCGACGATGTACGAGCCGAGCCGGACCACGTGCTCGAAGCCGAGGCCGACCCCGGCGAGCGCGGTGCGCAGGTTGGCGAGGGCGAGTTCCGCCTGGGCGGC
Source organism: Kitasatospora sp. NPDC059812 (assembly GCF_042732075.1). NCBI lineage: Bacteria > Bacillati > Actinomycetota > Actinomycetes > Kitasatosporales > Streptomycetaceae > Kitasatospora > Kitasatospora sp. NPDC059812. The sequence goes on along the minus strand of NZ_JBHWIO010000119.1, from coordinate 3,254 downwards.
GAAGTCGCCGGGCACGACCTGACCGCCGGCGTCGGAGGCGTACTGGCCGCCGATGAACACCGGTTCGCCGGGCGCGGAGGCGGCGTGGCTGTAGCCGAACGGCGTCGGGTCGTGCAGGCCGGGCGGGTTGGTGATGGTGCGGGTGTCGGTCACGGGGTTCCTTCCCTGGTGTCGGGCCGAGCTCGGTGCCGGGCGGTCTACGGCTCGGACCGGGCGGCTTCCTCCCGGGCGTCGCGCCAACTCGGCGACTCCAGGAAGTGGTTGTCGAAGAGGTCCTGCTTGGCGAGCAGTTCCTCGACCGTCGCCTCGCCCGCGCGGATCCGCTCCAGCAGGCGGAAGTAGTCGAAGCGCTCCACCCCGGGGGTGATCACGATCAGCAGGTCCGCCCCGGAGTCCGGCGCCGCCGCGAAGGCATGCGGCAGATGGGGCGGCACCACCACGAGGTCGCCGCTCCGGGCGGTGACCACCTCGTTCCCGACCAGCACCTGGGCCGAGCCGTCGACGACGAAGAACAGCTCCGAGGAGCCCCCGTGGTAATGCGGGGTGGCGCCGTCCTTGCCGCGCCCCAGCGTGACGCGCAGGGTGCTCAGGGCGCCGCTGGTGGCGCTGGAGTCCGCCAGCAGCCGCCCCTTGCCGCCGAGCATTCCGACGGTCTCGGCTTCGTCGCCCCGCACCACCACGGCTTCCGGTCCGATCAACGTCATTGGCCTCTCCCTACAGTGAGCGCTCCAATAGTTCCATGACTGATAGTACTACGTCTAACTATCTCCCATCGAATAACATGCCCTTATGGATCACGTGGACGTCATGCTCGACCAGTGGAGCCGGGAGCGCCCGGACCTCGACCTGGCGGCGGTCGGCACCGTCGGCCGCCTCGGCCGCCTCGCGCTGCTCGCGGGCCGGGTCGTCGAAGAGGTGTTCAAGCAACACGGCCTCCAGCGCGGCGAGTTCGACGTTCTCGCCACCCTGCGCCGCTCCGGCGCGCCGTACGAACTGATGCCCTCCGAACTCGCCACGCTGCTGCTGATGTCGCGGGCCGGCATGACCAGCCGGATCGACCGGCTGGAATCGGCGGGCCTGGTGGAACGCCGCACCGACCCGGCGGACCGGCGCAGCGTCCGCATCGCCCTCACCCCGGCCGGACGCGCCCTCGTGGACGCCGCCTTCACCGACCACGCGGCCAACGAGACCGCGCTGCTCTCCGCCCTCTCGGGCGAGGAACGGGCCACCCTGGACGGGCTCCTGCGCAAACTGCTCACCGACGTCGAGGGCGCGCAGAGCCCGGCGCCCTGACGGCCCCGCCCGACGCCCCCGCCCGAGGTCCAGCCACCCGCGACCGCTCCGCAACGCCGTCGGCCGCCGTACGCGGGGAACGCGTAC
>NZ_JBHWIO010000119.1:0-1864 GCF_042732075.1 Kitasatospora sp. NPDC059812 | reverse complement strand
ACCCCCCCCCCCCCCGCCCCCGCCCCCCCGCCGCGCGCGCCGCCGCGGGGGCCCACGGCCCCCCCCCCCCCCACACCCGGTGCAGTGTGCCGTCCGTGACGACCACCGCACCTTGACGTACTCCCCTTCCGCCACGGCCCGGCGCGGCGCCTCCGCCGGTTCCGCCACGGCCACGGCGGTGGCCGCGGCCGTCGGCCAGGCGGCGATCGGGCTGCCCAGCCAGCGCCCCCCGTCCGGGACCCTCTCACCACGCATCACCAGCGTTGCTCATGCGGCGCTCGGCCACCAGCGCCAGCAGCGCGCGTTCAGCCCGGTCCCAGCCGGACAGCTGCCGGGGCCCGACCCGCCGGCGCCCTTCGGCGGGTGGCCTTCGGCGGATGCCGGAGCACAGCCTCCCGGTGCGGCGCCCACGGTGTGCCGTACGCCATGGCGCATCCCCACCCGATCAGGTGATCATGTTGTGACTTCATGTCATATTCGACTACCGAGAGGCTGTTCACGATGCTGGTCGACTGGCCCACCGAGACCTTCGTATTGCGCCTGCACCGCATTCCCGGCCTGGTGGCGGGTGCCCCGGCGGGGAGCCCGGAGGGCACCCCCGTGGTGCTCGGACCCGAGACCGGTGGTGACGGCGAGCAGTGGGTGGCCGAGCGGTTCCGGGTGATCAACCACCGGATCCGGCACGTCGCCACCGGCCTCTACCTGACCGCCGAGGAGTCGAGCCGGGGTGCCACGGTCACCCTGCGGCCCAAGTTCCCCGACACCGGCAGCGATTCCTCGTACTGGCGGCAGGCGTGGCGGGCCTTCGTCCAGCGCGACACCGGTCGGCTGATGGCCCTCCACGACTCCTCCAACTGCCTCCTCGGCCTGGCCGACCCGGCCGCCGAACGGCCGGGCGGACCGCTGGTCCTGGAGAAGGGCGCCGGGGCCGAGGACCGATCCTGCACCGCCTGGGCGCCCGCGCCCATCCCGCCGCCCAAGCCCGCACCCGCTCCGGCGCCGAAGGCCACCGACCTCCCGGTGGGAACGGGACGGGTCCGGGTGCCGGCCCGCCGCTTCGAGAAGCACGTGCGAACCATCGAGCAGATCTTCGACGAGACCAGCTTCCGGGAGGTCCCCGGCGAGCTCCTCGCCCCGGGCACCCGCATCGAGGCCTTCGACTTCGACCAGTACTCCCAGGGCGACTGGTACAAGGAGGGGCGGGAGGGAAGCCTCGTGACCTTCACGGACAGCTACGAGACGGCGGGCGCCGCGCGCAGGGCCTTCCACCGGCTGCCGGGGGAACCCGCCCGCTACGTGGACTCCGGGGAGGTCGACGTCCACTACGTTCCGCCGAAGCTCGTCGCCCGCACCAACTTCCCCGCCGCGCTCTACGCCGACGTCAGCGGTGCCCTCGTCAGGACGCCGCACCGGCTGGCCAACGGGCACGGCTTCTACAACCAGCCCGAGCGCCGCGAGGGCCTCTACTTCCCCAAGCGCGACGGCGCCGGCACCGTCGTGCAGTGGAACAAGACCTGGATCGCGGACAACGACACCACGTCCAAGGTCTTCCTCTGCTTCGACGGCCGCTACTTCATCGACCAGATGGACATCACCTGGGCCGAGGGCGGGAAGAGCTGACCCGCTCGCCCGACCCGTACGGCGACCATCCGCTCGACGCACCGCGCATCCCGGCCGACGTCGATCCGACCCGTGGGCCGGACACCTCGCACCCGACGTCAAGCAGCTCGCAGCCAGGCTGAACGAGGATGCGAAGAGGGGGGCGCGCCGGGGGGGGGGGGGGGGGGGCGCGCGCGGGGGGGCCCCCCCCCCCCGCGGGGGCGGGGGGGGCGTCCCGCACCAACACACAATAAAAAAACCACAC
>NZ_JBHWIO010000118.1:0-24276 GCF_042732075.1 Kitasatospora sp. NPDC059812 | reverse complement strand
GGGGGGGGCGGGGGGGGGCGGTGCGGGGGGGGGGGGGGGGGGTGTGGGCGCCCCCGGCCGCGTGTGGCGCGATATATGCTTGGGCGGGTCGACGGAATGTCGACCGGCAATTCCATTTCCGGCGAGGCCATGACGGGAATCGAACCCGTGTACACCGCTTTGCAGACGGTTCCCTAAGCCACTCGGGCACACGGCCAGTGAATTCATAGTGGCGGAATGCGCGGGGGGCCGTCAACGGTGGAATGTAAATTCTGTATGGCGGCTTGTGCTACGGTCGGAACCAGGTGGTCGGTTGCCCGGCCGCCCCGGACGAGCGCGTCGTACCCGGTGACGACAAGACGGCGCAGTTCAGCGGCAATCCGGCCGCTGTGGACTGCGGAGGTAGGCCGTCATGGCATGGCTCGTTCTGATCATCTCGGGTGTCCTGGAGACCGTGTGGGCGGTGGCCCTGGAGTCGTCCAAGGGCTTTTCCCGGCTCACCCCCAGCCTCGTCTTCGGTGTGACCCTGCTGCTGAGCATGGGCGGGCTGGCGTACGCGATGCGCACCATTCCGATCGGCACCGGCTACGCGGTCTGGGTCGGCATCGGCGCGGTCGGCACCGCGCTCTACGGCATGGCCGTCCTGGGGGACGCGGTGACGGCGGCCCGGATCGGCTGCCTGCTGCTCATCGTCTCCGGCGTGGTCGGCCTGAAGGTGCTCCACTGACCGCCGGCTGAGCTTCCCCCTGACCCTGGTCCTAAGCCCTGCGGACTAGCTGATCACCGACTCGGGTCAGGGGTCATGAAGCCAGACGGCCCTTACGATGTTACGTATGACCACTGCCTCCCCCACCTCGGTCGACTCCGCCCCGATACCCTCCGAACCCGACCCCGGTGGCGGGGTCCTCAGTGGCCGCTACCGCGCTCTGACGTTGGGGATCGTGTCGGTGGTCCTGGTGATCGCCTTCGAGGCGACCGCCGTCAACACCGCGATGCCGACCGCGGCCCGCCAGCTGAACGGCATCGGGCTGTACGCCTTCGCCTTCTCCGGCTACTTCACCACCACGCTGTTCGCGCTGGTCGTCTCCGGGCAGTGGTGCGACCGGCGCGGGCCGTTGCAGCCGCTGTTCACCGGCATCGCGGTGTTCGGCGTGGGCCTGGTGGTGGCCGGGACGGCGCCGGGCATGTGGGTGTTCGTGGCCGGGCGGGCGGTCCAGGGCCTGGGCGGCGGGCTGGTGATCGTCGCGCTGTACGTGGTGGTCGGCCGGGCGTACCCGGAGCGGCTGCGGCCGGCGGTGTTCGCGGCCTTCTCCTCGGCCTGGGTGCTGCCCTCGATCATCGGGCCGCTGGTCTCCGGCGCGATCACCCAGCACCTCGGCTGGCGCTGGGTGTTCCTGGCCGTGCCGGTGCTGATCCTGCTGCCGCTGGCCGTGATGGGCCCCGCGCTGACCCGCTCCGAGCGGGAGCACCCGGTGGCCAGGGGCGCGGAGTTCGACCGCCGGCGCACCCTGCTGGCCGCGATGGCGGCGCTCGGTGCCGGCCTGCTGCAGTACGCGGGCGGGCGGCACGACCTGATCGGGCTGCTCCCCGGGACCGTCGGGGCGGCGCTGCTGGTGCCGGCCGTCCTGGGGCTGTTGCCCGAGCGGACCCTGCGGGCCGGTCGGGGGCTGCCGGCGGTGATCCTGCTGCGCGGACTGGCGGCCGGGGCGTTCCTCGGGGCCGAGGCCTTCGTCCCGCTGATGATGACCACCGAGCGCGGCCTCTCGCCGACGATGTCGGGGCTCACCCTGACCAGCGGCGGGCTCACCTGGGCGCTGGGCTCCTGGCTGCAGGGGCGGCCGGGGGCCGAGCGCTACCGCGAGGCGATGATCCGGGGCGGGTTCGTGCTGACCGCGGTGGCGATCGCGGGCGCCGCGCTGGTGCTGGTCCCGGCGGTGCCGGCCTGGGTGGCGGCGGTTGCCTGGGGTATCGGCGGCATCGGGATGGGACTGACGGTCGCGAGCGTCAGCGTGCTGATGATGAAGCTCTCCGCGCCGGAGGACGCCGGGGTGAACTCGGCGGCCCTGCAGATGAGCGACGCGCTGGGCAACGTCCTGCTGACGGGCCTGGCGGGAGTGATGTTCGCGGTGCTGGGCGGCGGCTCGCTCGCCGCCGCCCACGAGGGTGTCGGGGCCGCCGGCTCGTCCGGTGCCGCCGGGTCGCCCGTGGCGTTCGCGGTGATCCTGCTGGCCATGGCCGGCGTGGCGCTGCTGGGGGCGCTGCTCTCCGGCCGGGTCCGGACCAGGTCCTGAGGGTCAGCCGGCGGCGGGCACCGGCGGTGCCCCGGGGGTGCCGAGGAAGGCCTCCCAGCCGCCGGTCGGCGCCTGGCCCGGGGCGAGGCCCTGGAGCTTGCGCAGCACCGCCGGGTCCTGGGCGTCCAGCCAGTCCACCAGTTGGCGGAACGAGACCAGCCGGACCTCCGGCTTGTCCGCGATGGTCCGGAGCACGTCCTCGACGGCGTTCATGTAGATGCCGCCGTTCCACTCCTCGAAGTGGTTGCCGATGACGTACGGTGCCCGGTTGCCGTTGTAGGTGCGGTCGAAGCCCAGCAGGTAGGAGTCGCGGGCCTGGGCCTGGAAGCCCGGGTAGAGCGCCGGGTCGGCCTTGGTGTTGGGGCCGCACTGGTTGTACATGATGTTGTAGTCCATCGACAGCACCTGGAAGGTGTGCCCGGGGAAGGGGATGGACTGCAGCGGGAGGTCCCAGAGCGCGCCGCCCTGGATCTTCTGCGGCCACACCTGGGTGCCGTTGCCGCTGCTGTCGTAGCGCCAGCCGCGCTTGACCGCGGTGGGCAGCAGGTTGCGCTGGCCCTCCAGGCAGGGGGTGCGGCTGCCGATCAGCTCCCTGTGGTAGTCGAAGGGCAGCGCCGGCAGGTCGGTGAAGCCGGTGTTGGTGCGCCAGTTCGTCACGAAGTCCATGGCCTGCTGGATCTCGCTGTCCCACTCCTCCGGGGACCACTTGCCGACGCCGGTGGAGCCGCAGAAGTGGCCGTTGAAGTGGGTGCCGATCTCGTGGCCCTCCAGCCAGGCCGCGTGCACGTTCTCCAGGGTGTCGTGGATGTGCTGGTCGGTGAGGTAGCCGATCTCGGAGGCGCCGACCTTGTGCTGCGGGGGGCGGTAGAGGTCCTTCTTGGACTCGGGCAGCAGGTAGAGGCCGCTGAGGAAGAAGGTCATCGAGGCGTTGTGCTCCTGCGCCAGCCGGCGGAAGCGGGCGAACAGGCCGTTGTCGAGTTCGCCGGCGCCGTCCCAGGAGAAGACCACGAACTGCGGCGGCCTCTCGCCGGCCTTGAGCCGCTCGGGGGTGGGCTGGTGGGGCTGGGCCCCGGTGTCGGAGGTGGAGCCGTCGCCGATCAGGACGGCCTGCGGCTCGGCGGTGTCCGTGGGGCCGGCACTCTCGTCGACGGCCGCGCCGGTGGGGGGGACGGCCGAGCCGATCATCGGCTTGTCGGCGCTGTTGCTTCCACAGCCGGTCGCCAGGGTGGCGGCGGAGGCCGCACCGGCGGCCAGCAGGGTGCGGCGGGAGAGAGCGGCCATGGTCACTCCGTTCATGAGGCGTTCGGCAGGCGTACAGGCGTGCGGAAATCCGGTCGGACAAGTGGGGTGATAGAACCCGTGACCGGGTCAGCATGCCAGCTGGGCCCGATCGGTCGACGAGGCGCCACCCGAGGTCGTCATCGATCGCCCGATTGACGCAACCGGACAGGCCCCCCGCGCCGTCGAAGCTCGTACCGAGGCGTTCCGGTGGCGCCGTCACCTGGGAAACGGCCGTCGCGTTCCGTCACCGGGTGCCCACTGGGCGCACGGATTCGGGCGATTGCCCTGCCGAACGGGGGGTGTCATTACGCCCATCGTGTGGACGTGCTTTAAGGTCCGATCCGATTGAATTGTTTCCCAGGAAACTCCCAGGATCGGGAATCCGTCGGTAGAGGGGAGCGCCCGTGGGCGTCCAGCAGAGCAGGAGCCCGTGGCCGGGCACCCTGGCGGCCGGTGCCGCGCTGGTACTCGGCGCCTGGCTGCTGCACGACGGCGGGCAGGGCGCGCTGCCGCCCGCCCCCGGCAGCACCCAGACGCTGTCCGGCTTCGCCCCGGTCTCCGTCGCCCCGCCACTGGGCCCGTCCGACCCCACCCGCATCCGCATCCCGGCCGTCCGGCTGGACGCCCCGGTCACCGCGCTCGGCCTCGACCCCGACGGCCACCTCCAGGCCCCGCCCGAGGCGGACCGCAACCTGGCGGGCTGGTACCGCGGCGGGGCCAGCCCCGGGCAGCGCGGCACCGCCATCCTGGCCGGGCACGTCGACAACAAGGCCGGCCCGGCCGTCTTCTACAACCTGGGGGCGCTCCGGCGCGGAGACCGGATCGAGATCGCCCGCGCGGACGGCGCCATCGCCGTCTACCAGCTGTACGCCATCGAAGTGCACGACCGAAAGGACTTCCCGGACGACCGGGTCTACCGCCAGGCCGCCGACGCTCAGCTGCGGGTCATCACCTGCGGCGGCGCGTACAGCGCCGAGCACGGCTACGAGGGCAACGTCGTCGCCTACGGCTTCCTGGCCGACACCACCCGGCCGGGCAAAGCCGCATGACCACGCTGACCCTCGCCACCCGCTGGAACCCGATCGACTGGCCGCTCACCCACGGCCCGATCCCGTACGCCGTGCTCGCCGCGGGCTGGGGGTCGCTGGTCCTGCTCGCGTTCTCCCGCCACGAACGCTGGCGGGCCCCGCGCCTCTTCGGCGCCCTGATGCTGGCCGGAACGCTCACCGCCCTGGTGAAGCTCGGCGTCGACGGCTGGTGGCACCCCTTCCCGGAGGGCACACCGGACTTCGTCCTGCGCTGGATAGCCGTCGCGCTGTTCGCGATATCCCTGGTCTGCTTCCGCGCGCCGCTGCTCGCCGTCCGCCGGCGGCTGCTGGCGACCGGAGCCGCCGTCCTGGTGCTGCTGATGGCCGCCTCGCAGGTCAACCGGGGCTTCGACCAGTACCCGACCGCCCGGGCCATGCTGGTGCCCGGGGTCCAGGCGCTGACCACGGGCAAGGTGGCCAGCACCGTCGCCGCCTCGCCCGGCAAGCCCGTCGAGGAGCTCTGGCACGCGCCGCCCGGCCTGCCCGCGAAGGGCACCCTCTCCACCGTGACCATCCCCGGCGCCAAGTCCGGCTTCACGGCCCGCGACGGGTACGTCTACCTGCCGCCCGCCTACCAGGCCAACCCCCGGCCGCTGCTGCCCGTCGTGGTGCTGCTGCCCGGCCAGCCCGGTGCCCCGGTGGACTGGATCACCTCCGGGGCCATCCAGGAGACCTTGGACGCCTTCGCCGCCGACCACCAGGGCCTCGCCCCGATCGTGGTGGTCGCCGACCCCACCGGCAGCCCGTTCACCAACACGCTCTGCATGGACTCCCGGATCGCCAAGGCGCACACCTACCTGGCCACCGACGTCCCGGACTGGATCCACCACAACCTGCAGACCGCCACCGGCCGGGGCGCCTTCGCCATCGGCGGGCTCTCGCTCGGCGGCACCTGCTCGCTCCAGCTGGCCGTCAACGCACCCGGGGTCTACGGCACCTTCCTGGACATCTCCGGCCAGGACGAGCCGACCCTGGGCGACCGCGGCGAGACCGTCGACAAGGCCTTCGGCGGTGACGAGGCCGCGTTCGACGCCGTCGACCCGGTGCACGTCATGGCCCGGCAGAAGTTCCCCGACACCGCAGGCATGTTCGTGGTCGGCGCCAACGACCCGGACTTCCGACCCATGCAGGAGAAGGCCTATGCGGCGGCACAGGCGGCCGGAATGAAGGTCGGCTACCAGACCATCCCCGGCTGGCACAGCTGGGTGGTGTTCCGCCAGGCCTTCGAACAGAATCTGACCTGGCTCTCCCAGCAGACCGGACTGATCCGGTGATCCGGCTCCCCGCGGCCCCCGCGCCGGCCAAGGAGCAGGAGTGGCCGTCGGACCGCGCGCCGGTCGCCGGAACGCCGGAGCCGCGCCCGCAGCGGGCCTGGCGGGCCACCCGGACGTTCGGCGTGTGGCTGCGCTCGGCGCCGCTCACCCTGGTGCTGCTGGCCGGGCTCTGGGCGCTCGGCGCGGCCACCGGCAGCCTGGCCCACGGGCCGTCCGAGCGGCTGCTCGACCGGGTCGGCGTCGGCGTGCCCACGCTCGCCGAGGGCCACTGGTGGACGCCGTTCACCTCGCTGTTCTGGTGCTCCGGCCTGGGCTCGTACGTGTTCACCAGCCTGCTGCTGGTCCTGGTCGGCCCGGCCGCCGAGCACCGGCTCGGGTGGCTGCGCACGCTCGCGGTACTGGTCGGCGGGCAGCTGGCGGGCACCCTGCTCGGCACCGGGCTGATCGCGGTCGGCTCCCGGGTCGGCGAGCAGTGGACCGTCTCGGTGGCCGACCAGACCTCGGTCGGCCCCGGCGTCGGCCTGTTCGCGCTGGCCGGGGTGCTCGGCTACCGGCTCACCGTGCTCTGGCGCCGCCGGCTGCACCTGCTGGTGCTGCTCGCCCCGCTGGTCATGACGCTCTACGTGGGCCACCTGCAGAGCGTCCAGCGGTGCGCCGCCGCGTTCGTCGGGCTGGGCGCCGGCGCGCTGCTCGCCCGGGGCGGGCTGCACCTGCGCACCCACCGCTCCTCGCACTCCGAGACCCGGGTGCTGGTGGCGCTCTGCCTGGTCGCCGCCGCCCTCGGGCCGCTGATCGCCTCGCTGTACGACAACGCCAGCGGGCTGTTCAACACCTTCTCCGAGCTGTACTTCTCGCACCGGCTCAGCCCGGAGGAGGTGGCCGACTTCTGCGCGCTGTCGGCGCACGACTGCGCCCGCGCGCACGCCGTCGAGCGGATCTTCGACACCCCGGGCCGGCTGATGGCCGCGCTGTTCCCGGCGCTGCTGCTGGTCCTGGCCGAGGGGCTGCGCCGGGGGCTGCGGCTCGCCTGGCGGATCACCGTCGCCACCGAGCTGCTCTGGGCGGCGCTGCTGGGCTGGCTGTACCTCGACTCCGGCCCGGTCAGCGGCGACGTGGTCCAGTACTTCGTCGAAGCGCTGCTGCTGCCGCTGCTCACCCTGGGCCTGCTGCTGGCCACCCGGCAGCGCTTCCGGCTGCGGCTGGCCGGCCGGGCGGTGCTGCGGCTGGGCGCGCTGCTCGGCGGCGCCGCCCTGGCGGCCTCGGCCGCGTACGTGGGGCTCGGGCGCCTCGCGGCCGACCAGTTCGAGCCGGGGGCGAACATCCGCCGGCTGCTGCACGGGCTGCCCGCGCAGTTCCTGCCGCCCGCCTACAACGACCTGCTGCCGGACTACCCGATCGCGGTCGGCCCGGTGGCGCTGTTCCTGGAGACGTACTGCGGGCTGGCCTTCTGGGTGGTCGCGCTGACCGCGCTGCTGCTGGCCTTCCGCCGGCCGGTGCTGCACACCGACGCGGAGGCGGCCGCCCGGGCCAGGGCGCTGCTCACCGCGTACGGCGGCGGGACGCTGTCCTTCATCACCACCTGGGACGGCAACCACTACTGGTTCGACGAGGAGGCCCGGGCGGCCGTCGCCTACCGGGTGCACAACACGGTGGCGCTGACCACCGGCGACCCGTTCGGCGCGCCGGAGGCCCGGGCCCGGGCGGTGGCCGGGTTCGCCCGGTTCTGCGACCAGCGCGGCTGGACCCCGTGCTTCTACAGCGTCTCCCCGCAGACCCGGGAGGCCACCGCGCAGCTCGGCTGGCGCTCGGTGCAGGTCGCCGAGGACACCGTGGTGGCGCTGCCCGAGCTGGCCTTCACCGGCCGCAAGTGGCAGGACATCCGGACCGCGCTGAACAAGGCCGGCAAGCAGGGCATCACCGCCGAGTGGTGGTCCCACCACGAGGCGCCGCGCGCGCTGCGGGACCAGATCCGGGCGATCTCCGAGGAGTGGGTCTCCGAGAAGGGCCTGCCCGAGATGGGCTTCACGCTCGGCGGACTGGAGGAGTTGGACGACCCGGACGTACGGGTGTTGATCGCGGTGGACGAGCAGCGCGTCGTGCACGGGCTGACCAGCTGGATGCCGGTGTACGAGAACGGCGTGCCGGTCGGCTGGACGCTGGACTTCATGCGCCGGCGCTCGGACGGCTTCCGCGGCGTCAACGAGTTCCTGATCGCCTCGGCCGCGCTGGGCTTCAAGGAGGAGGGCGCGCGCTTCCTGTCGCTGTCCGGCGCGCCGCTGGCCCGCTCCGGGCAGGACGAGGAGCCCTCCGGCCTGCAGCGGATGCTGGACTGGATGGGACGGGTGCTGGAGCCGGTGTACGGCTTCCGCTCGCTGCTCGCGTTCAAGTCGAAGTTCCAGCCGGAGTACCGGCCGATGTACATGGCCTACCCCGACCCCGCCGCGCTGCCGAGCATCACCCGGGCGATCGGCAAGGCGTACCTGCCGCACCTGACGCCGGCGCAGGGCGTCCGGCTGATGCGCAGGCTGTCGGGCTGAGGCGCCCCGGGCCCCGGACCCGGGTGACGGCCGGAAGCGCGGTGGCGCCCCCGGACGCCGGCCCCGCGCGCCGCTCAGCCGAGCAGTTCGGCGAGCGCGCGGTCGGCGTCCAGGTGCAGGTGCTCCTCGCCCTCGGGGACGAGCAGCCGGCTGCGCCACAGGAAGCGGCGCAGGTCGGTGGTGTCGAACTGGAGCAGCGCGGTGCCCTCCGGCGCCCGCAGTTCGACCATGGTGCGCCGGCCGACCGCGGGCCGGACGTGGACGTCGCCGACGCCGGCCGGCAGCTCAAGGCCGGCCGAGAGCAGCTGGCGGGCGAAGACCCAGACGATGTCGTCGGCGCCGTCCGCGCCCGGGCCCGCGCCGCCGTCCGCCGGTTCGTCCAGCGAGAACTCGGCGGGGAAGGCCATCCGGACGGCGAGCGGGTCCTCCGGCAGGTAGCTCAGGACCACCCGCAGCCGGACGGAGCGGTGGAGCGAGAGGATCAGACGGGCCTGGACGGTCTCTTCGGCGGCGGTGTGCACGGCGAGTCCCTTCGGGTCGGTGTGAGGCCGGTCGACAAGGGGGAGGGTTGGGGCGGCCTCACCCTGGTGAGAGTCCCGGGACCGGCCGTGATTACTCGGTTTCGGAACCGATCGGATGTGATCCGGGTCACGTCGATTTCCGGCCGCCCGGGCCCGGCGCGGAGCCTCGCCTGGCCGCCCCGACGGCGCCGGGCCGGTACGCTGGGCGGGTTGTCCGATCGCCGCCCTTCCGCGGGGCGGGGCTGAGAAACCGCCCCTGACCTGCGATGATCCCCCCTCGGAGACCGTGAGTACTGCCGCCGCCTCCTCGATGCCGCTGTTCTCCGACGTGTCGGAGCCGCAGGCGCCCGCCCGGGGTGCCGGACCCGCCGCGTCCGCCGCCTCGCACCACCTCTCGCCGGCCTTCCCCGGCCGCGCCCCCTGGGGCACCGCGGGCAAGCTGCGGGCCTGGCAGCAGGGCGCGCTGGACAGGTACATCGAGACGCAGCCGCGCGACTTCCTCGCGGTCGCCACCCCGGGCGCCGGTAAGACCACCTTCGCGCTCACCCTGGCCTCGTACCTGCTGCACAACCACCTGGTGCAGCAGGTGACCGTCGTCGCGCCGACCGAGCACCTGAAGAAGCAGTGGGCCGAGGCCGCCGCACGGATAGGCATCCGGCTCGACCCGGCCTACTCCTCCGGCCCGCTCTCCCGGGACTACCACGGCATCGTGGTCACCTACGCGGGCGTCGGGGTCAACCCGATGCTGCACCGCAACCGGACCGAGGCGCGCAAGACCCTCGTGATCATGGACGAGATCCACCACGCCGGCGACTCCAAGTCCTGGGGCGAGGCCTGCTTCGAGGCCTTCGAGCCGGCCACCCGCCGCCTGGCGCTGACCGGGACGCCGTTCCGCTCCGACACCAACCCGATCCCCTTCGTCCAGTACGAGGCCGGCGGCGACGGCATCCGCAAGTCCGTCGCCGACTACACCTACGGCTACGGGCACGCGCTCGCCGACCACGTCGTCCGCCCGGTGATCTTCCTCAGCTACAGCGGCAACATGCGCTGGCGCACCAAGTCCGGTGACGAGCTGGAGGCCCGGCTCGGCGAGCCGATGACCAAGGACCTGATCGCCCAGGCCTGGCGCACCGCGCTGGCCCCCCAGGGCGAGTGGATCCCGTCCGTGCTGCAGGCCGCCGACCGGCGGCTGTCCGAGGTCCGCAAGGCGATCCCGGACGCCGGCGGGCTGGTCATCGCCACCGACCAGAACACCGCGCGCGCCTACGCCAAGATCCTGCGCGAGATCTCCGGCGAGAAGGCCACCGTCGTGCTCTCCGACGAGACCGAGGCCTCCCAGCGGATCTCCGACTACGCGGCCGGGGACTCGCGCTGGATGGTCGCGGTCCGGATGGTGTCCGAAGGCGTCGACGTGCCCCGGCTGTGCGTCGGGGTGTACGCCACCTCGATCTCCACCCCGCTGTTCTTCGCCCAGGCCGTCGGCCGCTTCGTACGAGCCCGCAAGCGCGGCGAGACCGCCTCGGTGTTCCTGCCGACCATCCCGACGCTGCTCGGCTTCGCCAACGAGATGGAGGTCCAGCGCGACCACGTGCTGGACCGGCCGAAGAAGGAGGGCGAGGGCCTCTTCGACGAGGAGGACCGGCTGCTCGCCGAGGCCGAGCGGGCCAACGACGGGCCGGACGGCGCGGGCGGCGACGAGTTCTCCTACGAGGCGATCGGCTCCGACGCGGTCTTCGACCGGGTGCTGTACAACTCCATGGAGTTCGGCATGCAGGCCCACCCGGGGAGCGAGGAGGAGGACGACTACCTCGGCATCCCGGGCCTGCTGGAGCCGGACCAGGTGCAGATGCTGCTGCAGAAGCGCCAGCACCGGCAGATCCAGCGCAGCAAGGGCAAGCCCGCCGAGGAGGCCGACCTGCTGGAGCTGCCGGCCGAACAGCGGCCGGTCGTCACCCACCAGGAACTCCGGGAGCTGCGCAAGGAGCTGAACGCGCTGGTGGCCGCCTGGCACCACCGCACCGACCAGCCGCACGGAACCGTTCACAACGAGCTGCGCCGCCAGTGCGGCGGCCCGCTGACCGCGCAGGCCACCGCCAACCAGCTGAAGGCGCGGATCGCCAAGATCCGCGAGTGGGCGAAGTAGCCGCGGAATCGGTCGCGGAATCGGTCGCGGGAACGGCACGGCGCGCGGCCGCGGGCCGGCCGCCCCGCTCCCGTGTGTCCGGACTCCGGAGCGCGGCCGGACCCGCGCGCTGACGGGCCCGGAGAAATACGGGCATTTGTCCCGGTTCCGTCGCGCTGTTGAGAACGATCACGCCCGAATTTTGGACAACCACTTCCGTCACGACATTTCCTTCACTACCTTTCCCCCACGCTCTTCCACCGGGCAACCCCCACAGGACGGGCGCCGCAGGACCGCACGCACGTCAAGGACGACACCGCGAGCGGTCCGAGCGCGGCCACCCCACCTGCGCGCGACACCGAACCCGGTCCGGCGCCGCCTGCCCCCGCGAGCGCCGCGGAAAGGATGCCCGTCGTGACTGCCGAGACCTCCCAGACCCTGGACCGTGGCGTCCGGGTCCTCAAACTCCTCGCCGACTCCGAGCGCGGGCTCACCGTCACCGAGCTGGCCGCCCGACTGGCCGTCAACCGCACCGTCGTCTACCGGCTGCTGGCCACCCTGGAACAGCACGGCCTGGTCCGCCGGGACATCGGCGGCCGCGCCCGGGTCGGCCTGGGCGTCCTGCGCCTGGCCCACCGGGTGCACCCGCTGCTGCGCGAGGCCGCGCTGCCGGCCCTGCGCAGCCTGGCCGAGGACCTCGGCGCCACCGCCCACCTCACCCTGGTGGACGGCAACGAGGCGCTGGCCGTCGCCGTGGTCGAGCCGAGCTGGACCGACTTCCACGTCGCCTACCGCACCGGGCTGCGCCACCCGCTCGGCGAGAGCGCCGCCGGCCGGGCCATCCTGGAGGCGCGCACCTTCCCCAGCCAGCGCCGGCCGGAGCAGGGCTTCGTCATCACCCGTGCGGAGGAGCAGTCCGGGGCCTGCGGCGCGGCCGCCGCGCTGATCGGACTGAGCGGCATCGAGGGCAGCGTCGGCGTGGTGATGCTGAATGGGATGGTCCCCGAGCGGGTCGGCCCCCGGGTGGTGGAGGCGGCGACCGAGGTCGCCGACGCGCTGCGGTAGGCCGGCACGGGCCCCGGTGTGTTTGGATTCCCCTTGTGTCCGACACCAAGCTGCCCAAGGCCCTCACCTCCCCGCGGACCCGCGCGCTCACGCTCTGCGGGGTGCTGGTCGCCGCGCTGTTCGGCGTGGCCGCCTTCGTCCCGCTGCCGTACACGCTGACCTGGCCGGGCCTGACCGCGGACACCCTCGGCACGTACAAGGACAAGCCGGTCCTCACCGTGACCGGGGCGCCGCTGCGCACCACCGAGGGCGAGCTGCGGATGGTCACCATCTCGGCCACCAACCCGGGCGAGAAGACCACCTTCTGGCGCGCGCTCCAGGCCTGGTTCGACCAGGACGAGGCGGTGCGCCCGACCGACACGGTCTACCAGCCGGGCAACCCGGCCAAGGCCGAGGAGCAGACCGCCCAGCAGATGGCCGAGTCGCAGAACAGCGCCACCGCCGCCGCGCTCGGCTACCTCCACCTCTCGCCGGACCAGGTCAAGGTGAAGGTCGACCTGGGTGACGTCGGCGGTCCGAGCGCCGGGCAGATGCTGGCGCTGGGCATCATCGACAAGCTCGCCGGCGACGGCAAGGGCGGCGACCTCACCGGCGGGCTCACGATCGCGGGCACCGGCACCATCGACGACCAGGGCGTCGTCGGCGCGGTCGGCGGCGTCCCGCTCAAGACCCAGGCGGCCGCCCGGGACGGCGCGACGGTGTTCCTGCTGCCCAAGGACGAGTGCACGGACGCCAAGGTCAACACGCCCAAGGCGCTGCGCCTGGTGCCGGTCGGCACGCTCGGCGAGGCGGTCTCGGCACTGGAGGCGCTGAAGAGCGGCGGCAGCGTCCCCAGCTGCTGACCGGGGCGCAGGCCGCTGCCGCCGGGCGCGGGCCCTACTCGGCGGCGGCCTGGTCCACCAGCGGCAGGATGCGGTACGGCACCGGGTTCTCCAGCGCGATCGCGGTGGCCGAGCGGACGATCCCGTCGAAGCCCACCACCCGGTCGATCACCCGTTGCAGATCGGCGTTGGAGCGGGCCACGATTCGCACCATCATGTCCCCGGCCCCGGTGATGGTGTGCAGTTCCAGCACCTCCGGCACGCTCGCCAGGTGCGCCCGGACGTCGGCGCCCTGGCCCTGGGAGATCTCCAGGGTGGCGAAGGCCGTCACCGGGTAGCCGAGCGCCGCCGGGTCGACCTCCGGGCCGAAGCCGCCGATCACCCCCTTGGCCTGCAACCGGTCCAGCCGGGCCTGCACGGTGCCCCGGGCGACCTGGAGCCGGCGCGAGCACTCCAGCACCCCGATCCGGGGCTCCTCGGCGAGCAGCCGGATCAGCCGGCCGTCCAGTGTGTCGATCGAGTCGTTCCCGCCGCCTGTCCCGGGGGCGGCCGAAGCGCCCGGCGGAGCGGGGGAGTTGGGCGAGCCGGGGGAGCTCGGGGACTGGGCGTGGGGCATCGCGGCTCCGTCCTCCGGTGGGCAGTGTGTACAGCGGCGCCGCCGATTCTCCCGCCCCGGCGCACAGCTTGACCAGGAGGAAACGGAACAGTTGCGCGCCGGTCGGCTCGGCGCCACCCTCCAGCCACAACGCCGTGCGCCGGGCCCCACACCGGCGCACGGTCGCACCCGCCGTGGTCCGCACGCCTACCGGGAGGGCCGTCATGACCGACACCGCCGCCGAACCCGTCCTGCTCGCCGCAGGGCTTGGAGAGTCCGCCCCCCTCCCGATGGGCCGCGCCGACGCGGTGGTCTTCGCGGTCGGCGACGCCGAGCGGGCCGCCCGCCGCTACACCGCCGCGCTCGGGCTGCGCTGTACCGCGTACGCCGGGCCGGAGACCGGGGAGCCGGAGACGGTCTCGTACGTGCTGGACGCGCCCGGGACCAGGATCGTGCTCACCTCGCTGGTCCAGGTGATCGGCCCGCGCGGCCGGGAGCTGGCCGCGCACCTCGCCCGGCACGGGGACGGGGTGCTGGACCTCGCGGTGAGCGTGCCGGACGTCTTCTACGCGTACGACTACGCGGTGGACCGGGGCGCCCTGTCGCTGGCCGAGCCGTACGAGGCGCGGGACCGCTTCGGCACGGTGGTGCTCGCGACGATCGGGGTGCCGGGCGGGACCAGGCACACCCTGGTCGACCGGTCCGGCTACGCCGGGCCGTACCTGCCGGGGTACCTGCCGTTCGAGACCTGGTGAGGGGGGCTCAGCGGATGGCCGTCTCGACCACCGGCGGGTGGCCGTTCCAGTAGACGAAGACCGAGTTGGCCTGCTCGCCCTTGGTGAAGTCCACCCGCATCCACTGGTCGCCGTTCCACACCTGCATCTGCCAGCCCGGGTCGGGGGTGGCGGAGACCAGCGAGGCCTTGTCGGGGCGGATGTCCAGGGCGACCTTGCCGCCCGGCACCGGGTAGCTCTTCACGGAGGACGTCACGGAGGACGTCGCCGTGGTGGTGGCGGAGGTGGGGCGGCGGGTGGCCGGCGGGGAGGCGGCGGAGAGGGTGGTGGCGGGGGCCGGCCCGCGCGTCGTCGTCGTGGCGGCCGTCGGGGAGGCCGGTGGTGGTGCCGGGGCCCCGGTCTGGGTGGCCGACCGCGGCTGCTCGGGGGTGACGGTCGCGGTGTGCGGCGTGCCGTCGGCCCTCGGCGAGGGCAGCGGCAGGGCCGTGGGCTGCTCGAACGCGGCGCCGGTCAGCACCGCGTGCACGCCGAGCCAGGACAGCGCCACCGCCGCCCCGGTGGCCGCCGCCCAGGCGCCGAGCTGTACCAGTCCGTTCCGCATCGTCCGCTCATCCTGCCGTATTCCGGGCCTGTGCAGCCGGGCAGCCCCGTTATTAGTCAGGGGAGTTGCACAATGTCCGGAGGCCACCCCGAGGTACAGACCACTGCCCGTCGATGGCGTACCGTGCAGGGCCATGGCAACAGTGCTCGTGGTCGAGGACGACCCCTTCGTACGATCCGCCCTCATCCGGCACCTGACCGACACCGGTCATGCGGTCCGCAGCGTGGGCACGGCACTTGAGGCGCTGCGGGAGGTCGCCCAGGTCGGCTGTGACCTGGTGATCCTCGACCTGGGCCTGCCGGACCTGGACGGCAGCGAGGCGCTCAAGATGATCCGGGGCCTGACCAATGTGCCGGTGATCATCTCGACCGCCCGTGACGACGAGGCCGAGATCGTCCGGCTGCTCAACGACGGCGCCGACGACTATCTGGTGAAACCTTTCTCCGGGGAACACCTCAGCGCCCGGATGGCCGCCGTGCTGCGCCGGCTCGGCGGCGGCGCCGCCCCCGTCGCCCAGGTGCTGCGGGTCGGCGGCCTCGCCATCGACCTCCAGCGCCGCGAGGCCTCGCTGGACGGGCGGCTGCTCGACCTGACCCGCCGTGAGTTCGACCTGCTGGCCTTCCTGGCCGGGCGCCCCGGCGTGGTGGTGCCGCGCAAGGAGATCCTGGCCGAGGTCTGGCAGCAGACCTACGGCGGCGACCAGACCATCGACGTCCACCTGTCCTGGCTGCGCCGCAAGCTCGGCGAGACCGCCTCCAGCCCCCGCTACCTGCACACCGTCCGGGGAGTCGGGGTCCGGCTGGAGGCCGCCGGGGGACTGGCGGAGCACCGGACATGAGGAGGTTCGGGCGCTCGCTGCGCTGGGCCCTGATCAAGGCCGCCGTCGCCGGGACCACCATGGTCGCGCTGGCCTTCCTCATCCCGCTCGGCCTGATGGTCCAGCAGACCGCCCGGGACCACGCCTTCACCGCCGCCGAGCGGCAGGCCGCCGCGCTCGGCCCGGCCCTCGCCATCACCACCGACCAGATCGCCATCGACCGCGCCCTGGCCAGCACCGACGCCGGCGGGCAGGGCCGGATGGCGGTCCACCTGCCCGCCCCGGCCGCCCCGGACGCACTCCCCGGCGCGGGCGGCCCCGGCGGGCCCACCATCGGCGAGGCCCGGGCCGCCGCCGGCGACGTGTCCACCGCCGGCGGCCAGGGCCGCTCCTTCACCGTCGAGGTGCCCGGCGGCTACGCGCTGCTCCAGCCGGTCGCGGTGGACACCGGGCGCACCGCCGTGGTCGAGGTGTTCGTCGCCGACGGCGACCTCACCCGGGGCGTCTCCACCGCCTGGCTGGTGCTCTCGGGCGTCGCGCTCGGCCTGGTCGCCATCTCGGTCCTGGTCGCCGACCGGATGGGCGGCCGGATCGTGGCCTCCGCCCGGCGGCTCGCCGGCGCCGCCCGCTCGCTCGGCGCCGGCAACCTCGCCGTACGGGTCCCGGTGGACGGCAAGCAGGCCGCCGGCAGCCCCGAGGAACTGCGCGAAGCCGCCCACGCGTTCAACACCATGGCCGACCGGGTGGTCCAACTCCTCGCCGCCGAACGGGAACTGGCCGCCGACCTGTCCCACCGGCTGCGCACCCCGCTGACCGTGCTGCGGCTCAACGCCGCCTCGCTCGGCGAGGGCGACGCCGCCGACGCCACCCGGCACGCGGTCTCCCAACTGGAGCGCGAGGTCGACCAGATCATCCGCTCGGCCCGCCGCGACCCCGAGGACGTGCCCGCCGTCGCGGTCGGCTGCGACGTCGCCGAGGTGGTCCGCGAACGGGTCGGCTTCTGGTCCGCGCTGGCCGAGGACGAGGGGCGCCGCTGGCAACTGGCCGGCGCCGACCGGGCGACGCCCGTCCCGGTCCAGCGCGCCGACCTGGCCGCCACCGTCGACGCGCTGCTCGGCAACGTCTTCCGGCACACCGCCGTCGGCACCGCCTTCTCGGTGGACGTGCTCGCCACCGAGACCTCGGTGATCGTCCTGGTCGGCGACGCCGGCCCCGGCTTCAGCGACCCGGCCGCCGCCCTCAAGCGCGGCGAGGGCCACGGCGGCGAGGGCTCCACCGGGCTCGGCCTCGACATCGTCCGCAAACTCGCCGAGTCCACCGGCGGCGACCTGGCGCTCGGCCGCTCCGCCGTGCTCGGCGGCGCCGAGATCCGGCTGCGGCTGCGGACCCGCCCGGACGGCACCCCCGCGCGGGCGGGGCGGCGGCGCAGCCGGGGCGCGCTGTTCCAGAAGTGACCGCTTCCTCGGTCTCTTCCTCGGTCTCTTTCCCTCGGCCTCGGCCCGGGGGAATCGTGGTGGCCGGTTTCGCACGCACGCGCCTGACGCCCCGCCAGTTTCCGGATCTTCCTTAAGCGTGTCCTAAGGGAGTTCTTCCCCTCGCTCAGCCCGCCGGTTCGGCCCCCCGGCCGCCGCTAGCGTCGGTCGCGCCGGTCACCCGACCGAGCCGGGCCGGCCGCCCGGACGTCCGCACGCACCCGCGCCCGGACCGCGGCCGACCGACGGCACCCCGGAGGTAACGCGCCATGACCACCCAGCCCAACCGCCGCCCAGGCCGCCGCAGGCGCAGCCGCAAGGGCGCGATCGTCGGGGCCTCGGCGGTCGCCGCCGCCCTGGTCGCGGGCGGTGTCGTCGTCCTCGCCTCCTCGGCCAGCGCCGCCTCGCTCGGCGCCGTCTACAGCCGGACCAGCAGCTGGGACTCCGGCTACACCGGCCAGTACCTGGTCACCAACCCGGACAGCGGCCCGATCGAGGACTGGACGCTCAGCTTCGACCTCCCGGCCGGGGCGAAGATCGACTCACTCTGGAACGCCACCTTCACCGCCGCCGGCCAGCACGTCACCGTCAAGCCGGAGGCGTGGAGCAAGCGGCTGGAGCCCGGCAAGAGCGTGGTGGTCGGCTTCGTCGCCCAGGGCGCCGGCGCCGCGCAGGCCGAGCCCGGCAACTGTCTGATCAACAACACCTCCTGCAAGGCCGGCGACGGCACCGCGCCCACCCCCTCGGGCCGCCCGACCGCGACGGCGGCGCCCACCACTGCGCCGACCAGTCCGGTGTCGACCAGCCCCGTGCCGACCACTCCCGTGCCGACCCGGACCGGGACCGGCACCCCGGCCCCTACGGCGACTGCCACCGCGAAGCCGACCACCCCGACGCCGACCCGCACCCCGACCGCCACCCCCACGGCGACCGGTGTGCCCGTACCCCCGGCCGGCGCCGGGGCCGGCTTCGCCCCGTACGTCGACACCTCGCTCTACCCGCCGTACGACCTGGTCGCCACCGCCAAGGCCACCGGGGTCAAGAACTACACCCTCGCCTTCGTGGTGTCCGGCGGCGGCTGCCAGCCCAAGTGGGGCGGCGTCAGCGATCTGTCCGCCGACGCGGTGGCCGCCCAGATCGGCGCCCTGCGGGCGATCGGCGGCGACGTCCGGGTCTCCTTCGGCGGCGCCAACGGCAGCGAGCTGGCCCTCGCCTGCGGCTCCACCGCCGACCTGGCCGCCGCCTACCAGAAGACCGTCGACGCCTACGGTCTGACCAGGCTCGACTTCGACGTCGAGGGCGGCGCGATCGCCAACACCGCCGCCAACACCCGCCGCGCCCAGGCCATCGCCCAGCTGCAGAAGAACGCCGCCGCCCAGGGCAAGGCGCTCGACGTCTCCTTCACGCTGCCCGCGCTGCCCTCCGGCCTGACCCAGGAGGGCGTCAACCTGGTCGCCGACGCCAAGAACAACGGCGTCGCGATCGGCGCGGTCAACATCATGGCCATGGACTTCGGCGACGGCGTCGCCCCGAACCCGCAGGGCCAGATGGGCAAGTACGCGATCGCCGCGGCCACCGCCACCCAGGCCCAGGTCAAGAGCGTGCTCGGACTGGACGACGCGGCCGCCTGGCGCAAGGTCGCCGTCACCCCGATGATCGGCGTCAACGACGTCGCCAGCGAGGTCTTCACCGTCGCCGACGCCAAGCAGCTCGCCGACTTCGCGGCGTCCAGGCACATCGCCTGGCTGGCGATGTGGTCCGGCACCCGCGACAAGGCCTGCGACGGCGGGGCCAAGGCCTACGCCGACGCCAGCTGCAGCAGCATCGTCCAGCAGCCGCTGGACTTCACCCGGGTCCTCGGCGCCTACACCGGCTGAGGTGCGGGGCCACTGAGGCCCTGAGCCTTCCCCCCGGTGGCCCCGGCCGTCCGTGCTCCGCCCGCAACGGAGTACGGCCGGTCGGGGCCCATTCGTCACCCTGCGTGACCATCCGTGCCCAGGCCCGGTCGGCCCGCATCCGGTATCGTCGGCGATTGGTCGAGTGGTGGACGGAGTGGACTGGTGACAGCGGTGCAAGACGAGCGCAGCCCGGTGCGGACCGCACCCGACCCCGCGCCCGCCCCCCTGTCGGACCGGCTGCGGACCGCGCTCGGCGCCCCCGTCCGCGCGCTGCGCGAGGCCCCCCGCCGACCGCTGCTGGCCGCCGCGGCCCTGGCGCTCCTGTCCCTGGTCGTGTACGCGGTGGTCCGCCACTTCGTCAACACCTCGATGGTCGACATGATCGTCTATCGGGCCGAGGGTGCCGCCGTGGCCAACGGCACCGACCTGTACGCACTGCGCGTCACCGAGTGGAACCTGCCCGCGACCTACCCCCCGTTCGCGGCCATGCTGTTCGTGCCCACCACCTGGTTCCCGGTCCCGTTCCTCCGGGTGGCGATCACTCTCGGCAACCTCGGGCTGCTCGCCCTGCTGACCCACCTGTCCTTCAAGCTGGTCGGCTGGCCGCGCCGCGAACTGCGGCCGATCGGCGTCATCCTGGTGACCGGCCTCGGCGTCTGGCTCGAACCCGTCTTCACCACGCTCCGGTACGGCCAGATCAACCTCGCGCTCGCCTGCCTGATCCTCTGGGACCTCACCCGTTCGGACGCCCGCCGCAGCAAGGGCATGGCGATCGGCATCGCCGCCGGCCTCAAGCTCACCCCCGGCCTCTTCGCCGTCTACCTGCTGATCACCGGCCGGGTCCGGGCCGCCTTCGTGGCCGGCCTCACCTTCCTCGGCACCTTCCTGATCGGCGCCCTCGTCCTGCCCGACGCCACCTGGGGCTTCTGGACCAAGTACCTCTACGACTCCTCCCGGGTCGGCAAGACCGAGATCGTCGACAACCAGTCGCTGCGCGGCGCCCTCGCCCGGCTGCTGCACACCGCCGACCCCGGCACCCTCGCCACCCTCGCGGCCGGCCTCGTCGCGGTGGCCGGCCTCGCCGTCGCCGCCTGGGCCCACCGCAGCGCCCGCTGGCTGCCCCGGGCCGAGGCTTGGGGCGTCTGCTGCGCCGCCGTCACCGCCGTGCTGATCTCACCGATCAGCTGGACCCACCACTGGGTCTGGTGCGTGCCGCTGCTCGTCCTGCTCGCCACCGAGGCCTCCGTCGAGCACGCCCGCCCGGTCGGCGTCCGCCGGCTGCGCTGGCGGGCCGCCTTCTGGGCGACGCTGCTCGCGTTCCTCTCCTTCGCGATGTGGGCCGCCAAGCCGCTCGGGCCGGCCGTCCTCCACATGGCGCCGCTGCGCCAGCTGCCGACCTCGGTCTACCCGTGGGTCGGGCTCTGCTTCCTGCTCGCCGCCGCCATCCGGATAAGGGCCCGGCGACGCTCCGCCGGGGCACCGCTGGTCCGGCTGCCCGGACAGCGCGACGGCGGTGGCCCGGACGCCACCCGCGGCCGTCAGCAGGCCCCCGCGGCCCGCTGAGCCGGCGGGGGCGCGGCTCCCGTCGCGTCGCGCGGTCCCGGCCGGGTGCGCGGCCGAGGCTTTGTGCCCGTTCGCGGGCGTGCGCGTGCTCACGCAAGCAGGTCCGCGAGCGATCCGTCCATGTCCAGCGCGGCCATCTCGCTGCCCGGCGGGACCAGCCGGTGGGCCCGCTCCAGCCAGGCCGCGACGACCGGCAGCGGCGCCTCCAGCAGGGCGTCCCCGGCCGGGGAGCTCAGCGCCAGGCAGAGCACGCTGCGCCGGCCCGAGCGGGTCGGCCAGATCCGCACGTCGCCCTGGCCGCACGGCCGGAAGGTGCCTTCGACCAGCAGCTCGCGGGCGAACACCCAGGTCACCGGGGAGCCGGTGTCCAGGTGGAAGGTGATGTGCACCGCGTACGGGTCGTGGCTGCCGTAGGACAGCCGGGCCGGGACGGGGACGCTGTGCTCGGGGGAGAGCACCAGGTTCAGCTCCAGTTCGTGCTCGACCACGCTGGTGGGGCGCTCCATGATCGTCTTCCTCTCTGCCTTCGATTCCTGCCCGGTTCCGGGCCTGGTGACCTTTGAGAGGGCGGTCCACGCCGGCTCTTACACACGTTTCCGGGATTTCTTCGGGAAGTTCGACGAGGGGGGTGAGGCGAGGGGTGGTGACCGGTGGGGGCCGCGGCGCGCGGACACCCGCCGCACGCCGGGACGGTTCGGCCGCCCCTACCTCGGAGGGCCCGCCGCTGTCAGGTGATTGACCAACTTTCCGTCGGCGCCACGACGAGGCACTACCCTTTGTGACTACCCGGCGACTGTCCGCCTACCAGCGGTGCCCCCACCCACGCGCGCCGGGCGGCTCGCGGGTGCGCCGGGCGGGCGTGCCGTGTCGGCCCCGCCAGGACCCGCCAGGAGAGAAGACCCCCATGACGGACCGCCCCTTCGCCGGCGCCGGCGACCCGGCCGTCGGACCCGAGCCGGGCTACTACCCCGACCCCTCCATCCCAGGCTTCGTCCGGTACTGGGGCGGCTCGGCCTGGGTGCCGGGCACCAGCCGGCTCGCACCCGCCGAGGGCGAGGTGATGGAGCCGCCCCGGTTCGCGTCCCGGCGGCCCGCCGCCGGCGCGGCCGGGACGGCGCGGGTGGTGCCGCCACCGGTGCTGCCGGAGCCGGCCGTTCCGGAGGCGGCGGCCCCGGAGCCGTCCTGGGGTGGGGCCGCGCACGGTGGGGGCAGGGGCGGGGACACCGGGCCGGTGTACCTCGACCAGACCACGGGCGGGGCGAAGTTCGTCCTCGGGTCGCGGGCGGCGGAGGTGATCGGCGGGCCGGTGTTCCGGATGGTCGGGGAGCCGGGGGCGTCCGAGAGCCCT
The DNA here is from genome assembly GCF_042732075.1 of Kitasatospora sp. NPDC059812. Lineage (NCBI taxonomy): Bacteria > Bacillati > Actinomycetota > Actinomycetes > Kitasatosporales > Streptomycetaceae > Kitasatospora > Kitasatospora sp. NPDC059812. The sequence continues at coordinate 2,269 of NZ_JBHWIO010000118.1, read as the reverse complement.
GAGGTGTCTGGACTGGAGATGGCAGTGGTCGAGGTGCCGGTCTTCGACGAAGCGGTCCTCGACGAAGCGGTCCTGGGCGAGCCGGTGGTCGAGGTTTCGGCGGTGGGGGGTGCGGCAGGCCAGGGTGAGGCGGAGGAGCCCGGCTGGCAGGTCGTTCCGCAGGCGCAGCGGGGGCTGATGGAGGCGGATGGCGAGCCGCACCGGGTCTCCTGGGGGGTGCTTTCGGGGGCGCCCGACGGGGAGGAGGGGCGCGTGAGGGAGGTCCGCGCTTCGGTTGCTGTTCCGGTCCGGGCTTCGGCCGGCATGCCGGCCGCCGCTTCGGTCGGGGTGGAAGTGGCCGCCGTCTCCGGAGCGCCCGCGACCGTCCCGGCGGCGGTGGCCGTGCGGGAGGCGCCGTCGCCAGTTGCGTCGCCCGTCGCGACGTCCGTTCCGGCGGCTGTGTGCGGGGCCGGGCGTGCCGTCGAGCCCGCGTCCGAGCCCGAGCCCGCCGTGCCGGCCCCGGCCGCGCCGGTCGCCGCCGGAGCGGTTCCGGCCCGAGCCCCGGGCCGGAACCCCGCGTCCGCCGCGTCCGCCGCGTCGCTGCCGGTCGCGCGCCCGGCCCGGGAGGCCGTCGCACGGCGCCGACCCGCCCCGACGGCGCCCGCCCCCACCGTGCCCGCCTCCGCGACGCCCGCCGGACTCGGGCGTCGGCTGGCCGCGCGCGCCGTGGACACCGTCGTACTCCTCGTGGTCGCCGTCGCCGCCGGAATCCCGCTCGGCCGCTCGGCGTCCGAGCACCTCCAGCAGAAGCTCGACCAGGCCCGGATGGCCAGTTCCCTCACCCGGCGCCAGGTCCAGGTCTGGCTGGTGGACGACGTGGTGCTGGGTAAGGTCGCGGTCCTGCTCGGCATCCTGCTCTTCGTCAGCCTGCTCTACGAGGTGCTGCCGACCGCCCGCACCGGCCAGACCTTCGGCAAGCGACTGGCCCGGATCCGGGTGGCGGACGCCGCCGCCCCCGGCGCCCGGACCAGGCTGAGCCTCGGCCGCTCGCTGCTCCGATGGGCCGTGAGGCAGCTCGGCCTGCTGCTGCTCCTCGGCCTGGTCTGGCCCCTGTTCGACCGCCCGGCCCGGCGTGGCTGGCAGGACCGGGCCGCCCGTACCCGGGTGGTCCGCGACTGAGGCCTCCCGGCGTGGCGGCCGGCTCCGGGCGCGGAGGCACCATCCGACGCGGAGGCACCATCCGGCCCTGGCGGCAAAACGGACAGAATGTCCCAAACCGCGAGAATGTGTGATGTTCTACTCGACGGATGAGCACTCACGACCCCTCAGGCTCCCAGCCGGAGGGGGGCGGCCAGCCCTCCTTCGACAAGCAGTCCCCGCAGCCGGGCGGCGGCACGCCGGAAGACCGGCCGTCGGACCCGAACCCGTCGCCCGCCCCGCCGCCCACCGGCGGCCCGTCCGACGGCACCCCCAGTACCCCGCCCGAAGGCCCCGGCGCGTACGGCGGCACCTACGGCGGCCCGACCGGCGGCCAGAGCCCGCCCGGCGAGAACCCCTACGGCCAGAAGCCCTACGACCAGCCCCCGCCCGGCTACGGCCCCACCGGCTACGGAACCCCCGGCGCCGGGCCCGTCCCCGGCATGCCGCCGATCGGCAGCTGGCCCAGGCGCATCCTCGCCCGCCTGATCGACTACCTGCTCGTCCAGGCCGTCGCCGTGATCGTGGTGGCCCCCTTCGCCGACTTCGGCAACCGCTCCGGCGAGGTCGGCGCATTCTGGCTCGGCTGCGGCATCTACCTCCTCTACGAAGGCCTGATGCTCGGCCGGGACGGCCAGACCCTCGGCAAGAAGGCGATGCACGTCCGTGTCGCCATGCTGATCGACGGCAACAAGCCCACCCAGAGCGCCGCCTGGACCCGCGCGGCCGTCTACATCCTCCCCGCCGTGATCTGCTGCGCCGCCTTCTGGTGGATCATCGACGGGATGTTCGGCGTCTTCGACAAGCCCTACCGGCAGTGCATCCACGACAAGGCCGCGAAGACCGTGGTGGTCACCACCGACTGACCGGCCGAGCGGGGCCGCGACGCCCGGCGGCGGACAGGACCTAGCGTTGCTAGGGCGTGTCTTCAAACTCCCGCCTGCGCGCCGGCGTTGGGGCACGCACCTCGCCGCGTTGTCGTCAGTCGCCGATGCTCCGCATGGACTCCCTCCTCCGCCTTGCGATGCACGCACCCCAACGCCGCCACGCCCGCCCTCCGGGCGGACGACGGGAGTTTGAAGACACGCCCTAG
>NZ_JBHWIO010000117.1:16701-24671 GCF_042732075.1 Kitasatospora sp. NPDC059812 | reverse complement strand
GGCAACACGCGTGGTGTGTGCGTTTGGGGGGGTGGTTTTTTTTTTTCCGCCACCTCGCCGACCTGGTCGCGCAGGAACGGCGGGAGTGACGTTCGGTCCCGACCTGGCTACCCTGGGTCGCGCTGTCGGACGCGCCCAGGGAGGCCGGATGGGACTCACCAGTCACAAGCTGCTGGCGCTGGCGGCACTGCTTGCCGTGTTCACGGTGCTCGGCACGCTCTGGGTCTGGCCCCGGCTGGCCGTCCGCAGCTGGCCCGCGGTGTTCCTGCGGCTCGGCACGATCGCCGTCACCCAGTTCACCCTGCTGGCCACCCTCGGGCTCGCCGTCAACGACGACTTCGTGTTCTACAGCAGCTGGTCCGACCTGTTCGGACGCGACCGCGGGACGGGCGTCATCCAGGCGGGCGGCTCGTCCGGAAGCCCGACCGGAAGCCCGTCCGTCGTTCCGACCGGCACCCCCAGCGGCACCCCGGCCGAAGTGCCCGCCGGGGTGCAGGTGCTCGGCACCGCCGAGATCACCGGCGCGGACGGGGTCGACCGCAGCCCGGCCACCATCGGGCGGCTCGACCGGGTCCGGCTGCCCGGCACCACCACCGGGCTCAGCACCGACGGGTACGTCTACCTGCCGCCGCAGTACTTCCGGCCCGGCGCCGAGGCCCGGCACTTCCCGGCCGCCCTGGTGATGACCGGCTTCCCGGGGGACGCCGCCAACCTGGTCACCAAGCTGCGCTACCCGGCGTACGAACTCGACCTGCTGCGCCGGGGGGCGATGAAGCCGACCGTCCTGGTGCTGGTGCGCCCCTCGCCGTCGATGCCGCGCGACAGCGAGTGCGAGGACGTCCCGAACGGCCCGCAGGCCCAGAGCTACTTCACCACCGACGTGCCGGCCGGCCTGCGCGCCTCCTACCGGGTGCTCGACGGCACCGGCAGCCTCGGCGTGATCGGCGACTCCACCGGGGGCTACTGCGCCGTCAAACTCGGCATGGTCCACCCGGAGACCTTCCCGGTGGCGGTCTCGCTGTCCGGCTACTTCAAGGCCGCCGAGGACGCGACCACCGGCGACCTCTTCGGCGGCAGCCAGCAGCGGCGCGACGAGGCCGACCTGAACTGGCGCCTCGCCCACCTGCCGATGCCCGCCCTCGCCGTCCTCCTCGCCGACAGCAAGGAGGACGGCCACGGCTACGCCGACTCCGTGGCCTTCGCCGCGGCCGCCCGCCCGCCGCTGGTGGTCGCCCAGGCCGTCGTGGAGACCGGCGGGCACAACTTCACCACCTGGACCAGGCTGCTCCCGCCGTCGCTGACCTGGCTGAGCGACCATCTGCACGACCCGCAGTGACGCCGGCCGCGCGCCGGCGGCCCCCTGGTGCCGACGGCCGGACGGCGGCCGAGAACGTCGGCGGGGTGGTCACTCCTGAGCCATTGTGTGGCAGGAGGGTTGTCTGGGGGCTCAACTTCAGGGTAGGCAAACCTAAGTGATTTCGGTTCGGGGGGAGGACGCGCGGAATGACTGTGACCGAGAACCCGACCGCCCGGGTCGACCGGCTCGCCATCGCCCTCGCGGACGGCACCCCGCTGCTCGCCCCGGTCAGCCTCGACCTGCACCCCGGGCGCGTGCACGCCGTCACCGGCCCCTCCGGCGCGGGCAAGACCACCCTGCTGCACGCCCTCGCCGGCGCCCTGCCCCCGGGCGCCCGGGCCACCGGGCTGGTCACCGTCCTCGGCCAGGACGTCCTCGCCCTCGCCCCCGAACCACTGCGCCGGTTGCGCCGCCACCGGCTCGCCCTCCTCGGCGCCCTCTCCGGCGGCCGGCAGCGTCGCGTCGCCCTCGCCCGGGCCCTCGCCCGCCGCCCCGACCTGCTGCTCCTCGACGAACCCGGCGCCGGCCTCGACCCCGCGCTGCGGGACGAGATCGCCGACCTGCTGCGCGAACTCGCCCGCCGGCACGGCATCGCCGTCGCGCTCGCCAGCCACGACGCCGCCTTCGTCGCCCGCTGCGCCGACGAGGTGCTCGTCCTCACCCCGGCCCGGCCCGGGGCGGGCGGCGGCGCCATCCGGGCCGGCGCCGTCCGGGCCGGGGCGAGCCGCACGTCCGGACCGGTCGCGGCGCGCACCGCCGTCGGGCTGGCCGCGCTCGGCGTCGAAGCCCACGTCGGGTACGGGCGCGGGCGGCGCCGGATCCTCACCGGGGTCGACCTGCACCTCGCGCCCGGCAGCTGCACCGGCATCGTCGGCCCCTCCGGCGCGGGCAAGACCACCCTCGCCCGGGTCCTCGCCGGGCTCCACCCGCCCACCGGCGGCACCCTCACCCTGGACGGCGCCCCGCTGGCCGGCTCGCACCACGCCCGCACCCGCGAGCAGCGCCGCCGCGTCCAACTCGTCCCGCAGAACCCGCTCGGCGCGCTCAACCCGGCCCGGACCGTCGGCGCCACCCTCACCCGGCCGCTGCGGCTGCACCACACCACCCCGCACGAGCAGTGCCCCGGCCGGGTCGCCGAACTGCTGGCCGCCGTCGGCCTCCCCGCCGACCTGGCCGCCCGGCACCCGCACGAGCTGTCCGACGGCCAGCGTCAACGCGTCGCCATCGCCCGGGCGTTGGCGGCCGAACCGGACGTCCTGCTGTGCGACGAGGTGACCTCCGGGCTGGACACCGACACGGCCGCGGGCATCATGACCCTGCTGGGCCGGCTGCGCGCCGAGCGCGGGGTGGCGCTGGCACTCATCGGCCACGACCTGTCGCTGGTGCGTGAACACGCGGACGCGGTGGTGCAGTTGGGGGCGTCGCCGGGTCGGGCCTTGACCAGGGGCCCTGGTCCGGCGCGCCCGGGCACGATGGCGCCCGCCGGCTCGGCGTGGGTGAGGTGACGCGTCGAGCCGGCGGGCGGGTTCGGGGGAGTTGCTGTCAGGGCCTGTCCGGCGAGATCCGCGGGACGGGACTAGGCACGCCCGAGCAGCGGGAGCGGTGCCCCGGTGCGGGCGGGGAGTTCGAGTCGGGTCAGCAGCGCGGAGGGCGACACCTCGACCACCCGGCAGCCCGCGCGGTGGCGGCAGTGCCGGGCCACCGAGCCGTGCCGCAGCCGGTCGAACCGGCGGCGGGTGGCGGCGCCGAGGACCAGCAGGTCCTCCGGCCCGGTGACGGCGCCGACCAGGGCCGGCCCGGGCTCGGCCTTGACCACCAGCGGGTGGATGACCAGGCCGGCCGGGTAGCCGCCGTAGGCCTGCTCGAAGGCGATGTCCAGCCGCCGCCGGGCGGCGTGCTCCAGTTCGGACAGCGGGCGCAGGCCGTCGCGTTCGCCCGCGTTCCATGCGGCCACCGGCACCAGCACGGCCTCGCTGCGGGCCGCCTCGCCGACGGCGTGGTAGAGGGCGGCCAGACTGCTCAGTGATCCGCTCAGGCCGACGATCACTCGGGTGGTCCCGGTCATGGCCGTTCGCCTCCGTTTCTCCGGTCGGGTGTTCCCGGTTCCGTACTCCTTGGTTCGGATGATTCCAGTGAACCCCGGAACCGGGCCGTCCGTACCGCCGCTGATGGCTCCATGACGCCGGTCGCACACTTCTTGACGTCCTTCTGACAGCTCCGGCGTGCGGCGCGCGGTGCGCCGTGCGCCTCAGCCGAGGCCCGGCACGAACTGGATCAGCAGGTCGATCGCCTTGATGCCGAGGAACGGCAGGATCAGCCCGCCCAGCCCGTACACCCGCAGGTTGCGGCGGAGCAGGTCGGTGGCGGAGGCGGGCTGGTAGCGGACGCCGCGCAGGGCCAGCGGGATCAGCGCGACGATGATCAGCGCGTTGAAGATGATCGCGGAGGCGATCGCCGAGGTCGGACTGTGCAGTTCCATGATGTTGAGGTGGTGCAGCCCGGGGTAGGCGTTCGCGAACATCGCGGGGATGATCGCGAAGAACTTGGCCACGTCGTTGGTGATCGAGAAGGTGGTCAACGCGCCACGGGTGATGAGGAGTTGCTTGCCGACCCGGATGATGTCGATCAGCTTCGCCGGGTTGGAGTCGAGGTCGACCATGTTGCCGGCCTCCTTGGCGGCCGGGGTGCCGGAGTTCATCGCGACCCCGACGTCGGCCTGGGCGAGGGCGGGGGCGTCGTTGGTGCCGTCGCCGGTCATCGCGACCATGTTCCCGGCGGCCTGCTCGCGGCGCAGGTGGGCGAGCTTGTCCTCGGGGGTGGCCTCGGCGAGGAAGTCGTCCACCCCGGCCTCGGCGGCGATGGCGCGGGCGGTGAGCGGGTTGTCGCCGGTGACCATGACGGTGCGGATGCCCATCCTGCGCAGCTCGGCGAAGCGCTCGGCGATGCCCTCCTTCACCACGTCCTTGAGTTCGACCACGCCCAGCGCGCGGGCGCCGTGCCGGTCGTGGACGGCGACCAGCAGCGGGGTGCCGCCGGCCTCGGCGATCCGGTCCACCAGCGGCTTGGCCTCCATCGGCATCCGCCCGCCGGACTCCACCACCCAGCGGGCGACGGCGCCGGCGGCGCCCTTGCGGATCAGGCAGTTCGTCCCGTCGGGCCAGGTCAGGTCGACGCCGCTCATCCGGCTGTGCGCGGTGAACGGGACGGGCCGCTGCTCGCCGAGTTCGCCGGGGGCGCGGGGCGGCACCCAGTACTGACGGTTCGTCAGTTCGACGAGTGAGCGCCCCTCCGGGGTCTCGTCCGCGACGGAGGCCAACTGGGCGGCCTCGGCGAGCTGTTCGGTGCTCGCGCCGGGCAGCGGGTGCAGTGCGACGGCCCGGCGGTTGCCGTGGGTGATGGTGCCGGTCTTGTCGAGCAGCAGCACGTCGACGTCCCCGGCGGCCTCGACGGCCCGACCGGACAGGGCGACGACGTTGCGCTGGACCAGCCGGTCCATCCCGGCGATGCCGATCGCGGACAGCAGCGCGCCGATGGTGGTCGGGATGAGCGCGACCATCAGGGCGACCAGCACCACGGTGGTCTGCGGCGCGTGCGCGTAGATCGCCATCGGCTGGAGCGAGACCACCGAGAGCAGGAAGACGATGGTGAGCGAGGCGAGCAGGATGTTGAGCGCGATCTCGTTCGGGGTCTTCTGCCGGTTGGCGCCCTCCACCAGGGCGATCATGCGGTCGACGAAGCTCTGCCCGGGCCGGGAGGTGACCCGGACGACCAGGTGGTCGGAGAGCACCCTGGTGCCGCCGGTGACGCCGGTGCGGTCGCCGCCGGACTCGCGGATCACCGGCGCGGACTCCCCGGTGATCGCCGACTCGTCGACGGAGGCGACCCCCTCGACCACCTCGCCGTCCTGCGGCACGACCTCGCCGGCCGGCACCAGCACCACGTCGTGCAGCATCAACTGCTCGGCGGGGATCACCTCGTGGCGGTGGTCGCGGGTGCCGACCCGCCAGTGCAGCAGCCGCCGGGCGGTCGTCCCGGCCTGGGTGCGGCGCAGCGACTCGGCCTGCGCCTTGCCCCGGCTCTCGGCGACGGCCTCGGCGAGGTTGGCGAACAGCACGGTCAGCCAGAGCCAGAAGCCGATCACCCAGGCGAACACGCTCGGGTGGATCACCGCGCTGAGCGTGGTGAGCGCGGAGCCGGTCTCCACCACGAGCATCACCGGGTTGCGCATCATGGTGCGCGGGTGGAGCTTGCGGACGGCGGCCGGCAGGGCCTCGGTGAGCTGGCGGCGGGTGATGAGCCGGCGGCGGCCGCCGTCCGGGCCGGTCGGCCGGTGGCTCGGGTGGTGCTGCGGTTGGTGCGGCCGGTCGTCCGGTCGGTCGTGCGGGGGTTGCTCGCGGACGCCCTCCGGGCGGCGGAACCAGTCGGTTCGGGGCGTGGTGGTGTCCGGGGGAGTGAGGGCCGAACGGCGCATCGTCTCGGAAGACCTTCCGGGCCGCCCCGGGCTGCGGGGCAACGGGGCGGCGGGCTCGGTGGCGGCGGGGACGGCGGCCAGCCCACCACCGGATCCGCGCCCGCCACGCGCCTCTTGACGCGGGCTTGGCGTGTGGGCGGCCGTCCTTGACGGCTCCCTGACATCCGGACCGGGTGGGCGTTCGGTGGCCCGCATGGACGTTCGAAGGAGCGTGCGGCCGTACGGGTGACGGTCGTGGCGGCGGATGTCAGGAAGGCGTCAAGGACGCCCGGCGGAGCGTAGGCCACGCGTCAAGGCCCGGTGCGATCGGCGTCCGGTGGGCATCCACTGGAACCGAGGGCCGCACACAGCGGCCCGCCCGCCCGAGCCCGAGGAGCCTCCCGTGAGCAGCACGATCGCCACCGCCGTCGACCAGTCGCCGCGCCGCCTGGTCCGCCTGGTGCCCGCCGGTGTCCGGCAGGACCGACAGGAGCGGCATGAGCTTCAGGACAGCCCCGAGCCGCCCGAACCGGCGCCCGCGACCACGGTCGGCCACGACCGCGGCCGCCCGGCGCACTGCCGGATCGCGATGCAGTTCGAGGACTGACCCCGCCCACCGCGTGCCGCAACCCCGCCCCGCCCCGTAGGAGTACCGCCATGACGCAGCTGACCGCCCCGTCCGTCCCCTCCACCGTCCCCGCCCCCTCCACCGGCACCTCCACCGCCCGCCCCGACGCCCCGGCCGTCGACGCGCTCGGCGGCCCCTGGCCGGCCTCGGCGCGGCCCGGCCCCGGCGGCGACGTGCTGGTCGGCGGGGTGGGGCTGGCGGAGGCGGCCGAGCGCTTCGGCACCCCGCTGTACGTCCTGGACGAGGCCGAGGTGCGCAACCGCGCCCGGGCCTACCGGCGGGCGCTGCCGCACGCCGAGGTGCTGTACGCCGCCAAGGCGTTCCTGTGCAGCGCGATGGCCGACTGGGTGGCCGAGGAGGGCCTGGGCCTGGACGTCTGCTCCTCCGGCGAGCTGTGGCTGGCCGCCTCGGCAGGCTTCCCGGCGCAGCGGATCCTGCTGCACGGCAACGCCAAGTCCCCGGAGGAACTGCGGCTGGCACGGCGGCTGCGGGTCGGGCGGATCGTGATCGACGGCCCGGCGGAGATCGCCCGGCTCGCCGCCCTGGTGGCCGCCGACACCCCGCAGCGGGTACTCGTCCGGGTCGTCCCGGGGATCGCCGCCGGGCACCACACGGCGGTTCAAACGGGGGTGGGCGGGCAGAAGTTCGGCTTCCCGATCGAGGGCGGCGACGCGGCCGACGCGATCGCCCGGGTGCTCGACCAGCCCGGGCTCGAACTGGCCGGCCTGCACTGCCACCTGGGCTCGCAGATCACCGAGGTCGAGCCCTACCTCCAGGCGGTGGACGCGCTGGTGCGGCTGCTCGCGGAGATCCGGAAGCAGCACGGCGTGGAACTGCCCGAACTGGACCTCGGCGGCGGCCACGGCATCCGCTACCTGCCGGGGGACGCCGAGTTCGACGTCGCCGACTTCGCCGTCCGGGTGACCGACCGGCTGGCGGTGCGCTGCGCCGAGGCGGGCCTGGAGGTGCCGCGGCTGATCGTCGAGCCCGGCCGTGCGCTGGCCGGCCCGGCCGCCGTCGCCGTGTACCGGGTGCTGTCGGTGAAGCACACCGCGGACGGCCACTGCTTCGCCGCCGTGGACGGCGGGATGAGCGACAACCCGCGCCCGGCGCTGTACGGATCGCCGTACAGCGTCCGCCTGGTGGGCCGCCGCTCGGAGGCGGGCGCGGCCCGGGTGGACGTGGTCGGCCGGCACTGCGAGGCCGGCGACGTCCTGGTCCGCGACGCCGTCCTGCCCGCCGACCTGCGCGCGGGGGACCTGCTGGCCGTCCCGGCGGCCGGGGCGTACCAGCTGTCGATGGCCTCCGGCTACAACCTGGTCGGCCGCCCGGCGGTGGCCGCCGTCAAGGACGGCCGGGCCCGCCTGCTGATCCGCCGGGAGACGGTCGAGGACTTCCGCCTCCGCGAGGTCGGCCGGTAGCCGAACGCCGTCGCGGGGGGGGGCGGGGCGGGCGGCGCGCGCGCGGGGCGGCCGCCGCGGGTCGGGGGGCAGCGGGCAGCAATAGTTCTGCTAATCGGGTCACTTGCCCCCGTC
>NZ_JBHWIO010000117.1:14036-16691 GCF_042732075.1 Kitasatospora sp. NPDC059812 | reverse complement strand
GCGCGCGCGCCCCGCCCCGCCCCCGGCCGTCTCGGGGGCGCGGCCCATAACCCCCGCAACTCTGGCGGTTAGAACGCTGTGTGGGTCAACCAGTGGTCCAGCAAGGCGCGGTCGCCCGTCACCGCCACCCGGTCGTCCTGCGGCGGGAGGCGGCGGGAGAGCACCAGCATGAGATCCACCACCGCGCCCGACACCACCACGTCGGCCTCGACCGGCCCGCGCTCCCACCGCAGCGCCTCGGGTGCCCTGGTGATCACCCAGCCCTCCCCGGACCTCGGCCGGAACCCGACCCGCTCGCCCCGGCCGCGCAGCCCGGCCGCCGCCGGCCTGACCGACTCGAAGGCCGGCGTGCACAGCAGGTCCAGGTTCTCGCTGATCACGTCGGCCGCGAGGTCGTCGGCGATCTCGAACGCGGTGCCCGTCGCCGACGCCGCGTCGTAGTGATGGACGCAGGTGTCGCTCAGCTGCCTGCGGAGCCAGAACGCCGCCGGCCGTGGCCCGAAGAACGTGGGCAACTCGGTGTCCGCGCCGGTCTCCTGGACCGCGCGGACCAGGTCCTCCGCGCCCTCGCGCAGCCACCGGGCCCACCCGTCCGGGGCGCCGGGGTCGGCCTGCCACGGGTCGGGGACGGGCAACTGCTCGCGCGTACGGACGAGTTCGGCCGCCCAGCGGTGCTCCTGGCCGAGGTGCCCGACGAGGGTGCGCAGTGGCCACTGCGGGCAGGTGGGCACCCGGGTGTCCGGGTCCCTTCCGGCGACCGCTCGGCCTGTCTTCGCGCTCTGCTCCCGCAGTCCCTCCATGAGCCGTGCGGTGTCCAACGTCGACGTCATCGCCATGCTCCTCTCTCGGGGTTACCTGGATACGGTAGGAACTCCAGTCCGGTGGAGGTTCAAGTGCCTTTGCTCGATGAGACGTTGGGGATCGGCGAGCTGGCCCGGCTGACCGGCGTGCCGGTGCGCACCATCCGCTACTACTGCGACGAGGGCATCGTCGACTCGGTGCGCAGCACGGGCGGGCACCGCAGGTTCGACCAGATGGCCGTGGAGCGGCTCGGCCTGGTCCGACGGCTGCGCAGGCTCGGGCTCGGGCTGCCCTCGATCAGGCAGGTGCTCGCCGGCGAACGCTCCGTGGCCGAGGTCGTCGCCGCCGAGCGGGCCGCGCTCGACGTGCGGCTCGCGGACCTGGCCTGGCGGCGGGCCTCGCTGCGCGCGGTCGAGGAGGCCGGACCGGCCGACCGGGCCGCCAGGCTGGAGCTGCTGGCGGCCATGGAGGGCGGGGGAGCCGCCCGGGACGCGCTGATCGACTTCTGGAGACGTGCGATGGTCGCCCCGGTGTCGGAGGCGATGCTCACCGCGTTCGTGGCGATCGCCGTACCCGAGCCGCCCGCCGACCCGACCCCGCCGCAGGTGGTCGCGTTCGCCGAGCTGTTCGCCCTGGCCGGGGACCGGGAACTGAGCCGAGGCCTGCTGGCCAGGGCGCGGGCCGGCGCCGCACTGATCGCCGACGAGGACGAGCTGGTGAGCGGGATCGGCGAGGCGTGCGCGCTGGCCCAGCCCCTGGTACGGGCGGGTGAGCCGCCCCGGGTGGGCCCCGCACTCGACCGGTTCGTCGCGGCCCACGCCTCCGTCCGAGGCGACCGCGACACCCCGAAGTTCCGAGGCCGCCTGCTGGCTTACGTGGCTGTGGACCGGGACCCGCGGATGCGCCGCTACTGGCGGCTCGTGGCCGAGGCAGGTGGGGATCCGGTCACGGTCGGCCTGTCCTACCTGTGGCTGACCGACTCCCTCGAACGCTCCGCTGCGGGCCTTGGTGGTGCTGCCGGGGTGTGCTGATCGCCGCGCCAGGCCCGTCCGGGTGAACGCCAGCCCGGGTTGCTTCGTCCACGCACCTCGAAGGCGTCAAGCTGGCCGCGAAATCCGTACCCCCGAGGAAAGGCCGGTCGATGGCTCGCGCGCTGATCGTGGTGGATGTGCAGAAGGACTTCTGTGAGGGAGGGAGCGTTCCGGTCGGCGGGGGCGCCGACCGGGCCCGGGCGATCGCCGAGTTGGTCCAGGGCCCGGAGCGGGAGGGCTGGGCGCGGGTGGTCGCGACCCGGGACCACCACATCGACCCGGGCCCGCACTTCTCAGCGCGGCCGGACTTCCGGGAGTCCTTCCCGGTGCACTGCGTGGTCGGCAGCGAGGGCGGCGAGTTCCACCCGTCCTTCGCGCCCGCCGTCGACGCGGGCGCGGTGGACGAGGTGTTCTTCAAGGGCGCGCACTCGGCGTCCAAGAGCGGGTTCGAGGGCTTCGCGGCGGACGGCACCCGGCTCGCCGACTGGCTGCGCGGCCAGGGCGTGGACGCGGTGGACGTGGTCGGGATCGCCACCGACCACTGCGTGAAGGCGACGGCGCTGGACGCCGTGAAGGCCGGGTTCGCGGCCAGGGTGCTGCTGGACTACACGGCGGGCGTGGCCACCGAGACCACGGTCACCGCCCTCGGCGAACTCCGCCAGGCGGGCGTGGACCTGACGGGCACGCCGGTCGTGCTGACCTGATGAGGTTTGCGCGAGAAGTCGGCCCGGCCGACTTCTTCCCGCGCTGTGGTTTGGGGGGGCGGGGGGGCGGGGGCGTGGAGGGGCGTGGTTCGCCCCCCTAAAAAGATCGGGCGGCCGGG
>NZ_JBHWIO010000117.1:0-14026 GCF_042732075.1 Kitasatospora sp. NPDC059812 | reverse complement strand
CCCCGCGCCTCTGCCCCCTTGGGCGGGTGTGCGCGCGGCGCCGGCTGTTCGTGTGTTTTGTTGTTGTGGCGCGCTTCTCCCCCCCCCCCCCACACCCCCCCCCCGCAAGTGTGATGTCGGTGCGGTGGGGGCGGTGGCGTTCGTCGGGCTGGATGCCCACCCGATCTACGTGCGGCGGGCGGCGCTTGAGTGACTGGTTGAGACCGCTTGTGTCGGTCCGTCAGCTGTGGTGTGTGAGATATGTGGTGCAAACGCGACCATTTGTGGCGGGTCGCTGTTAGGGTGCCCATCTGAACGCCAACTCTCCATGATGTGAGCAGTCTTGGAAGAGATGGCGTCGACTCCACCTCCGTAGCCGACACCCGAGGAAGCGCGTGAGACCCGAAGACGTCCCCCGGCTGTTCCAGGAGCTGGCCCGCGAGTTCGCGGACGTGACCGGCATGTCAGTGGCGGCGACCGGTTCGTTGGCCCGTGGCGACCACCGCACCGGGCCCACCGGTGACATCGTCTCCAACCTCGACCTGATCCACGTCGTGGCCGACGGGGCCGACGTGCCGGAGGTCCGGGCCGTGGTGGGGCGGACGATGCGGCGGATCTCCGACACCTTCCGGATCGAGACGACGTCCGTCATAGCCATGCTCCCGGCGTTCCGACTGGCCGGGCACGCCCACTACCGGATCAGCATGCGGCCCGAGTGGTTCTGCGACGGCCTCGGGCTCGGGTCGGAGGCCTTCGACCGTTCCGGCCGCGACGAGGACGACCCGGGCGCGGCGCTGGCCTGGATGATGCAGCCCGTCCCCTACTACCTGGCCAAGGCGACCGTCCTGGACCCGACGACCAACCTCGCCAAGGCCCGCAGGGCGGCGATGCGGCTGGCCGACCGGTTCGACCTGGAGGACATGCGCGAGGGCCTCGACGACCTGCCGGGTTCGCTGCGCACCTTGATCGCCGAGCACGACATCACCCCGCTCGACTCCACCGCCCGCTACCTCGCCGCCCCCACCCACCCCGCCATCGCGCAGCTCGTCCGCGACGCCGTCTTCGTCGAGGGCATGGGCCTGTCGTCCGCCGACTCGATGGTCATCATGCTGCCGTCCGCCCCGAACTGACCCGTACCGGAGAACACCGAATGCCTACCCGGCAGCACGTGGAGATCCTGCCCCCGCACCCGTTGCGGGCCGGCTATGACCGGGCCCTGGAACGAGGCTCGATAGCCGACGCGTTCCAACGGCGCCTGGAGCCCGCCAACTTCACCCCCGGCTACCTCGGCGCCCTGACCGAGCGGGTCGAACAGGCCCTGGGCCAGGACCGGGGGGACGAGACCATGCGGTGGCGCCTGGCCTTCCTCCTGCTCCAGAACAACGCCACCGCGGCCGCCGTCGAACGCGCCGAGGAACTGCTCGCCGGCGCCACCCTCCCGCAGGCCGTCCGCCTGGCCCGGCTGGTGGCCGGGATCCGCGGCCGGGCCGACCGGCCGCGTACCGGCCGCCGCGTCCGGCGGGTCAACTGGTCGATCAACAACCGCTGTCCGATGTCCTGCCAGGGCTGCTACAACCCGTTCGCGGCGGAGCAGATCGACCTCGACCAGGCCAGGCGGATCGTCGGGAAACTGGCCGCGCACGGGACCACCGACCTGGTCCTGGCCGGCGGCGACCCGCTGCTGTGGCCGCCGGTCTTCGACGTGGTCGACGACGCCATCGCCAGTGGCCTCAAGGTCGGCCTCGACACCACCGGCTACACGCTCACCGCCGAGAAGCTCTCCCGGCTCCACGGCCTGTCCTCGCTGCGGCTGCCACTGGACGCCGTCACGCCGGAGGTGCAACGCGCCTTCCGCCGGAGCCCGGACGACAGGCTCCTCGACGCGCTGCTGGAGTCCCTCGCCCTGTGCGACGCCGAGGGTTTCGACCGGGTGCGGGTGCACACCGTGGCGAGTGCCGAGAACCTCCACCAACTGCCGGAGCTCGCCGCGGAGGTGCTGTCCCACCCGTCGGTCGCCCAGTGGGTGATCTTCCAGTGGTGGGGCCGGCGGGCCTCGCCGGCCACGGTGCGCAGGCTCGGCGTGGCGGTGGAGGAGGTCCGTGCGGTCGTCGACGGGATCCGGCGCGACCACCCCGGCCGGGAGATCCACCTCGCGGAGAGCAGCGAGCGGGAGCTGCTGAACTGGATGATCCAGTCGAGCGGGCAGGTGGTCACCTTCGGGTCGGGCGCGGAGGAGGAGTTCATCCTGGGCAACCTCCTGACCGACGAGGTCGAGGAGATCCTGACCCATCCGATCCTGGACTTCGAGGCCATGGCGCGGGGGATCCCGGTCACCCCGGGGACCGTGTTCGGCGCTCCGGACGCCGCGCGGGGATAACAGAACGGTTTCGGAGCCCACCCTCCCCACGCCCAGGTCTTGACGGCGCGGGGAGGGTGGGCGTTTGCTGTGACCCGCCCGTTCGAACCTGTTTGGTTCTGGTCTGTTTTGTGTATTTGAACGTTCAAAACCCCCTCCTCCTTACCTCGCCACACCCTTCCTGTCTCAACCCTTCCTCGCCACCCCTCAGAGAGGAATGCAATGTCACACCTTTCCCGTCGTGATCTGCTCCGAGCCTCAGGAGCGGGCCTGCTGGCCCTGACCGCCGGCGGCACGCTCGCAGCCTGCGGCGACTCCGGCTCCGGGGGCGCCTCGGGCGGGGACGCCGACAGCGGCAACATCACCGTCTGGTCCTGGGCCACGGCCGCCGAAGCCCTGCGCGGGATCGTCCCGGCCTTCGAGAAGGACAACCCGGGGATCAAGGTCGACGTCCAGGACATCGGCGAACCGGCCATCTGGGACAAGATCACCGTCGGCCTGGCGGCCGGCGGCCAAGGCCTCGGCGACGTGCTGCACATCGGCTGCGACTACCTGCCCGGGTACCTGGAGAAGTTCCCCGGCGGCCTGGCCGACCTCTCCGCGCTCGGCGCCGACGCGCACAAGGACAAGTTCGCCAAGGGCCTGTGGCCCGTCGTCAGCGGCAAGGACGGCCACGCCTACGCGCTGCCCTGGGAGGTCAACCCGCTCGGCTTCTTCTACCGCAAGGACTACTTCGACAAGGCGGGCATCGACCCCGAGTCCCTCGCCACCTGGGACGACCTGCTCGCCGTGGCCGACCGCTTCAAGGCCGCCAACCCCGGCGTCGCCCTGATCGGCATCAACAGGGCCGCCAACCCCACCCCCGACCTGGACTTCGTCCAGGGCCTGATGCAGTTGCAGGGCGCCTTCTACTTCGACCTCCAGGGCAAGATCACCGTCGGCTCGGAGCCGGCCGTGCGCGCCCTGACCATCGTCAAGCGGCTGGACGAGGCCGGGCTGATCGGCGACACCCCCGGCGTCCAGAGCTGGCCGCCCGTGATGAAGGCCGGCAAGCTCGGGGTGGCCGCGATGCCCGCCTGGGTCGCGCACTACCTGGAGAAGAAGATCCCCGACCAGAGCGGCAACTGGCGTCTCGCCAAGCCCCCGGCGGTCACCCCCGGCGGCAAGCGCACCGCCCTGGTCAACTCCACCCACCTGGCCGTCGCCGCCTCCAGCCCACGCCGCCGCGCCGCCTGGAAGTTCGTCGAGTACACGGTCACCCGCCCGGCCTCGGTGAACGCCATGTTCAACGCGGGCGGCGTCTTCCCGGCCCTCACCGAGGCCTACACCGACCCGCTGTACGCCGCGCCGAGCGCCTACTACGGCGGGCAGCCGGTGCTCAGGACCTTCGCCGACCTCGCCATCGAGGGGGGCTACCCCACCAACTACTCCGGTGACTACGCCCGCGCCCTCAAGCTCGTCAGCGACGCCCAGGTCAGGGTCCTCCTCAAGGGCGCCGACCCGGCCGCCGTCCTCCAGGACGCCGCCAAGCAGCTCGCCCAGCAGACCGGGCGCGGTATCGCATGAGTGCCGCCAGCCCGCCCGCCGCCCTCGCCAGGAGGTCCGCAGCGCCGCGCCGGTCCCGCCGGCGGCGCGCCGCCGTACCGTACCTGCTGCTCGCCCCCGCCCTGCTGACCTTCGGCGTGTTCAAGGCCTACCCGGTCGTCGAGTCGCTGCTGCTGTCCTTCACCACCGGCTCCGGCGCCGCCACCCGCAACGCCGGCCTCGCCAACTACCGGCGCCTGCTGGACGACCCGCTGTTCTGGACGGCCCTGTCCAACACCGGCGAGATCCTCGCCATGCAGGTCCCGCTGATGCTCGGACTGGCCCTGCTGATGGCCGTCGGCATCAACTCCGCGCTGGTGCGCTGGCGCACGGTGTGGCGGCTCGGCGTCTTCATGCCCTCGGTCACCGGCCTGGTCGCCACCGGCGTGATCTTCGCCTACCTGCTCAAGACCGACGACGGCGCGGTCAACTGGGTGCTGAACGCCGTCGGCCTGCCCTCCGTCGACTGGATGGGCCAGCCCGTCTGGGCCCGGACGGCCGTCGTCGTGGTGCTCACCTGGCACTACACCGGATACAACGCCGTCATCTACCTCGCCGGACTCCAGTCCATTCCACGGGAGTTGTACGAGGCCGCGATGGTCGACGGCGCCGGACCGATCCGCCGCTTCACCTCCGTCACCGTCCCCGCGCTGCGCCCGGTGCTGCTGTTCACGGTCGTGCTCTCGACCATCGGCACGCTCCAGCTCTTCGACGAGCCGTACGTGCTGACCGGTGGCGGGCCGGACAACGCCACCCTGACCGTCTCCATGTACCTGTACCAGAACGGCTTCCGGTACTACGACTTCGGCTACGCCTCCGCCATCGCCTACGCGCTCACCCTGCTCGTGACGGTGCTCGGCGCCGTCCAGATGCGCCTGATGGGAGACCGCGACAAGTGACCTCTAAGAGTGAGACCTCCAAGCGTGAGACTCCGAAGCGCGAGACCTCCAAGAGTCAGGCCTCCGAGCGCGTGAACCCCCTCAAGAAGCTGCGCGGCTGGCCGCTGACCTTCCTCCTCGCCGGCATCACCGGGCTGTCGATCGCCCCCTTCTACTGGCTGGTGGTCGCCTCCACCCGCAAGGACACCGAGGTCTTCGACTGGCCGCCCAAGCTGCTGCCCGGCGGGAGCCTCGGCGAGAACCTGAGCCACCTGGAGCAGAAGATCGGCCTGCTCAGGGTGGTCGGGAACTCCCTGCTGGTGGCGGGGGTCCAGACGCTGGGCGCCCTCGTCGTGGCGCTGCTCGCGGGCTACGCCTTCGCCAAGTTCCGCTTCCGCGGCCGGACCCTGCTGTTCGCCCTGCTGTTCTCCACCCTCGTGGTGCCCGAACAGGTCACGCTGGTGCCGCTGTTCAAGATGATGACGAACTTCGGCCTGCTGGACACCTACCAGGCGCTGATCCTGCCCGGCCTGTGCGTGCCCTTCGCCATCTTCCTGATGCGGCAGTCGCTGAGCAGCCTGCCGGACGAACTCCTGGACGCCGCCCGGGTCGACGGCGCGGGCGAGTTCAGGGTGCTGTTCAGCGTGGTGGTGCCGGTCATGAGGCCCGTGCTGGCCGCCCTCTCGATCTTCCTCTTCCTCGGCTCCTGGAACCAGTTCGTCTGGCCGCTGATCGCTCTGCGCAGCCCCGCGATGCACACCCTGCCCGTCGCCCTCGCGACCCTGCACGGCAACAAGAGCAACACCGACTACGGCGCGATCCTCTCCGGCACCGCGCTGTCCACCCTGCCGATGATGGTCCTCTTCCTGGTCCTCCAGCGGCAGTTCATCTCCGGCCTGCTGGCCGGCGCCACGAAGGGCTGAACATGACCGAGATCTGGGAACCGCACGCCCCCGCCGTCGCCGGCGGCCTGCGTCCGCTCTACGTCGACGGCCTGGACCTGCGGGTCAGCGGGAACGCGAGCGCCCGCGGGGTGGGCGACGGAATCGTCGAGGTGACTGCCGAAGGGGAGGGCGACGTCCGGATCGAGTGGCGGGTGCCGTGCGTGGACGCCACCGCGTTCTGGACGCCCGAGCCGCGCGGCACCGGCCGGCTGCCCGCCGCGTGGAGCGCCCCGCGCCGCACCGGACTGGCCAACGGCGCCCCGATCGCCGCCCTGATCGGCACCGGTGACCTCGCGATCTGCGCCTTCGCCGCCGAGCGTGCCGACGTCCTGGCCGGTGCCGGAGTGCTGGAGGAGACCGGCGAGTTCCGCTTCTGGGCCCAGGCCGCCGGCCGGCTGACCGTCCGCATCGACACCTCCCGCCGGCACTTCGCGCGCTGCCTGGCCGACCTCGCCGCCTGGTGGTGGGCCGGCCGTGCGGCCGACATCCCCGCCATCCCCGAGGCCGCCCGCCGCCCCGCCTACTCCACCTGGTACTCGATGCACCAGGACGTCTCGCCGAAGGCCGTCGAGACGCAGGCCGCGCTCGGCAAGGAGCTCGGCATGGACGTCATCATCGTCGACGACGGCTGGATGACCGCCGACCGCACCCGCGGCTACGCGCACTGCGGCGACTGGGAACCGGTCTCGCTGCCCGACACCGCCGCCCACGTCCAGCGCGTCCACGACCTCGGCGTGCAGTACATGCTCTGGTACGCGCTGCCGTTCATCGGCAAGGACAGCGCCGCCTTCGAGGCGATCGGCCGCTACGCGCTCGCCGACGCCGCCCACATGGGCGCGATCGTCGCCGACCCGCGCTACCCCGAGGTCCGCGCGTTCCTCGCCGGCCGGCTCGCCCGCGCCGTCGAGGAGTGGGGCATGGACGGGCTGAAGGTCGACTTCGTCGACTGGTTCGCCCGCGCCGACGCGCCGGAGGCCGGGCCCGAGGCCGACTGCGCCACCGTGGACGAGGGCGTCGAGCGGCTGCTCGCCGCGATCCGCAGCCGGATCACCGCGGTCAAGCCGGGGGCGATGATCGAGCACCGCCAGCCGTACGTCAGCCCCGGCCTGTGGCCGTACGTCACCATGGTCCGCGCCACCGACTGCCCGCTCAGCCCGCAGGAGAACCGGCAGCGCACCATCGACGTGCGGCTCGCCGCCGGGCCCGTCCCGGTCCACGCCGACATGCTGATGTGGCACCCGGCCGAGCCGCCCGAGCAGATCGCCTGCCACCTGATCAACGTGCTGTTCTCGGTGCCGCAGGTCTCCGTCGACCTCGCCGCGCAGAGCCCCGGGCAGCGCGAGGCGATCGCCTTCTGGCTCGGCGTCTTCCGCGAGCACGTCGCCACCCTGCAGCTCGGCGAGCTGCGCCCGGCCCGGCCTGACCTCGGCTACCCGATGGTCACCGCCGTCGGCGGCGGCACCGTCGCGGTGGCCCGCTACGCCGCGCTGCCGGTGGACGTCTCCGGTGCGCACTGGCGCACCCTGCTGGTCGCCAACGCCGACGCCGACCCGGACGTCCGGCTCACCGGCGGCGACGGGACGGCCGAGGCCACCGTGCAGGACGCCCGAGGGCGTATCGTCCGGCAGGGCGAGGTCGAGCTCGACCGGGCGGGCGGCATCACCGTGCCGCGCGGTGGGCTGCTGACCCTGCGCCGCCCGTAGAACCGGGCAGTAGAACCGAGCACCCGTCAGACCCGAGCAGCCGTCCTGGAGCCTCCGATGCCCGAGGGAACACCCCGACCGCGCCGCGGCGCCACCACCATCGAGGAGGTGGCCCGCGCGGCCGGGGTGTCCCGGCAGACCGTCTCCAACGCGCTCAACGCCCCCCAGCGGGTCCGCCCGGACACGCTGGCCCGGGTGACCGCGGCGATCCGCGAACTCGGCTACCAGCCCGACCAGTCGGCGCGCTCGCTGCGCAGCGGCGCCCGGCGCACCCTCGGCTACCTCGCCCCGGTGGACGACCCGTTCGACCCCAACCCGCTGATGGCCGGCTTCCTGGAGGCGCTGGTCGATGCGGCGGGGGCGCAGGGGCAGCGGGTGCTGCTCTTCCGTCCGGGGCAGGGCTTGGCTCAGGACGCGGCCCAGGGTGGGGCTCAGGACGCGGCCGGCCCGCTGGCGGCCATCGACGAACTGGTGGCCGCCCGGCAGGTCGACGGGCTGGTGCTGGCGGACGTGCTGGGCGACGACCCCCGGATCGGGCACGTCGTCCGGGCCGGCCTCCCGTTCGTCACCTTCGGACGGACCGGCCCGGGGCAGCCCCAGCACTGGGTCGACATCGCCAACGACACGGCGATGGCCGTGGTGGTACGGCACCTGGCGGCGCTCGGCCACCGCCGGATCGGGTACGTCGGCCGCGCCGAGGACCTGCCGTGGATGGCCGCCCGGCGGGCGGGCTTCCTCGCCGAGGCGGCCCGGCTGGGCCTGTCCGCGGTGACGGCGGCGCGGCCGGACGTCGCAGCCGTGCGGGAACTGCTGCGCGGGCCCGAGCGGCCGACCGCCTTCGCGGCGGGCAGCGACCTGCTGGCGCTGGACGTCTACGAGGCGGTCCGGGCGGAGGGATTGGCGGTCGGGCCGGCGGGGGTGGCGGTCACCGGCTTCCACGACACGCCGCTCTGCCGCCACCTGCACCCGGCGCTGACCTCGGTGCGGCTCCCGCTGCGGACGATCGCCGCCGCCCTGGTGGAGCGGCTGCTCGGCCAGGTGCGCGGGGAGGCGCCGCCGACGGGCGGGCTGGAGCTGGCCGCCGAGCTGGTGGTGCGGGCGAGTTCCCGGACGGGTCCGTAGGGCCTCTGTCAGGCTTGGTGGCCCTGCTCCCCGGTCGGCGCGACGATCAGCTCGCCGACCAACTGGGCTGCCGCCGCCCGGTGTTCGGCCGCCAGCGCGTCGTCGGTGACCAGCACGTCCAACTGCTCCAGTGCGGCGAAGGAGGCCAGGCCGACCGCGTTCCACTTGGTGTGGTCGGCCACCACGACGACCCGGCGGGCGGACTGCAGGAAGGTCCGGTTGGTCTCCGCCTCGGCCAGGTTCGGGGTGGTCAGCCCGGTCTCGGCCGAGAGGCCGTGGCAGCCCATGACCAGCACGTTGACGTGCAGCGAGCGGATCGCCTGGTCGGCGACCGGCCCGACCAGCGCGTCGGAGGGCGTACGGACGCCGCCGGTGCGGATCACCGTCGCGGTGGCGGGGGTGCCGTCCTCGTCGGGTTCCTCCAGCAGCTCCGCGATCCGCAGCGAGTTGGTGACCACGGTGAGACCCTCGACGGCGCGCAGCTGCCGGGCGACCGCGAAGGTGGTCGTCCCGGCGGCCAGCCCGACCGCCGAGCCGGGCGGCACCAGGGCGGCGGCGGCCCGGGCGATGGCCTCCTTGGCGGGCAGCTGCCAGTTGGCCTTGGTCTCGAACCCGGGCTCGCCGCTGGCCGCCGCCTCCGTCCGCACCGCCCCGCCGTGCACCTTGTGCACCAGCCCGCGGCGGGCCAGCGCGTCCAGGTCGCGGCGGATGGTCATGTCGGACACCCCGAGGTCCCGGACCAGTTCGGTCACCCGGACGCCGCCGCGCGCGCGGACCCGCTCCAGGATCAGCACGCGGCGCTGGCCGGCGAGCGGTTGGGCGCTGTCAGCCATCGGGGGTGCTCCTCGGGTCGGTGTGGTCCGCGTGACCGTTCGGCCATTCGTGCAGCCGGCTGTTCGACTGGCCGGCCGGCGGGCCACGGTCACCGCCATCATGGCAGGCGCGGACCCCTTCCGGACAGCCAGGCCTGATGGATAATGTTGGATATTGTTGTTTCGTGTCGGATAGAGGGAAGAAGGCCATGGCCGGGACCCTGACCCAGCCCACCGCCAAGACCGTGACCACACTCGCGGACGGGCGACAGCTGATCTACTACGACAGCGGCGAGGCCGTCCCCCGGGACGCCGTCGACCTGCGCCCGCTCGATCCGCCCGCCCACGGCTCCGAGGTCCGGCTCGACCCGGCCACCGGAGCCTGGGTCACCGTCGCCGCGCACCGCCAGGCCCGCACCTACCAGCCCCCCGCCGAGGAGTGCCCGCTCTGCCCCTCCCGGGACGGCCGGCGCAGCGAGATCCCCGCCGACGACTACCAGGTGGCCGTCTTCGAGAACCGCTTCCCCTCGCTGGCCGGCCCCCCGGCGGCGCTGGAGGGCGCCGACGGACTACGGGTCAGCGGCCCCGGCGCCGGGCGCTGCGAGGTGGTCTGCTTCACCGCCGACCACGACGCCTCCTTCGCCGACCTCGACGAACGGCGGGCCCGCCTCGTCCTCGACGCCTGGACCGACCGCACCGCCGAACTCGCCGCCCTCCCCGGCGTCCGGCAGGTCTACTGCTTCGAGAACCGGGGCGCCGAGATCGGCGTCACCCTCGCCCACCCGCACGGCCAGATCTACGCCTTCCCCTTCACCACCCCGCGCACCGCCCGGATGGCCGAGCGCGCGGCCGAACACCGCGCCGCCACCGGCCGCAGCCTCTTCGACGACCTGCTCGCCGCCGAACGCGCCGACGGCGCCCGGGTGGTGCTCGCCGGAGAGCACTGGACGGCCTTCGTCCCCTTCGCCGCCCGCTGGCCGTACGAGGTGCACCTCTACCCGCACCGCCGGGTCGCCGACCTGACCGGCCTGGACGAGCCGCAGCGCGCCGAATTCCCGCGCCTCTACCTGGAGTTGCTGCGCCGCTTCGACCGCCTCTTCGGCGCCGGCCGCACCCCGTACATCTCCGCCTGGC
The DNA here is from genome assembly GCF_042732075.1 of Kitasatospora sp. NPDC059812. Lineage (NCBI taxonomy): Bacteria > Bacillati > Actinomycetota > Actinomycetes > Kitasatosporales > Streptomycetaceae > Kitasatospora > Kitasatospora sp. NPDC059812. Next base: position 3,514 of record NZ_JBHWIO010000117.1, on the reverse strand, counting down.
ACCAGGCGCCCGCCGGCCAGGAGGACGAACTCGCGCTCCACCTGGAGCTGTTCACCATCCGGCGCGCCGCCGACAAGCTCAAGTTCCTGGCCGGGGTGGAATCCGGCATGGACGCCTTCGTCAACGACATCACCCCCGAGGACGCGGCCCGCCGGCTGCGGGAGGTAGCCCCGTGAACACGCCCGTGAACGCCACTGCGAACACCCCCGCAGACACCTTCGAGGAGCTCCACGGCCACGCCCCCGAGGGGGAGTGGGCCGCCCCCGGCCGGGTCAACCTGATCGGCGAACACACCGACTACAACCTCGGGTTCGTGCTGCCGATCGCCCTCCCGCAGGCCGTCCGCGCCCAGGCCCGGCGCCGCGACGACGGCCGGCTGCGGCTCTGGTCCGCCCAGGGCGACGGAGTGGTCGCCGACCTGGCCGTCGCGGACCTGGCCCCGGGCTCGGTGCCCGGCTGGGCGGCCTTCCCGGCCGCCGTGGTGTGGGCGCTGCGCGAGGCCGGGCACGCCGTCGGCGGCGCCGATTTCCGGCTGGAGAGCGACGTGCCCGGTGGCGCCGGGCTGTCCTCCTCGGCCGCCCTGGAATGCGTCGTCGCGATTGCGTACAACGACCTGTACGGGCTGGGGCTGTCCGCCCCCGAACTCGCCCTGATCGCCCAGCGGGCCGAGAACGACTTCGTCGGCGTCCCCTGCGGGATCATGGACCAGATGGCCTCGATGTGCTGCCGCCCGGGCGCCGCCCTGCACCTCGACAGCCGGGACCTGGCGATGCGACAGGTCCCGCTGGACCTCGCCGGCGCCGGCCTCGCCCTGCTGGTCCTCGACACCCGGGTCAAGCACGACCTCGGCGACGGCGCCTACGCCGCCCTGCGGGCCGGCTGCGAGCGGGCGGCCGCGCTGCTCGGACTGCCCGCGCTGCGCGAGCTGACGCCCGCCGCCCTGCCGGCCTCCCTGCCCCGACTCCCTGAGGAGCTGCGGCCGTTGGTGCGCCACGTGGTCACCGAGAACGAGCGCGTCGCGGCCGCCGTCGCCCACCTGGACGCCGGTCGGCCCGCCGCGCTCGGCCCGATCCTCACCGCCGGCCACGCCTCGCTGCGCGACGACTACCGGGTCTCCTGCCCCGAGACCGACCTCGCCGTCGAGGCCGCCCTCGCCGTCGGCGCCCACGGCGCGCGGATGACCGGCGGCGGCTTCGGCGGCTCGGTGATCGCCCTCGTCGACGCACCGGCCGCCGACGCCGTCGCCGCCGCCGTCACCACCGCGTTCCGCGCGGCCGGCTACGCCGCCCCGCGCACCCTCACCGCCGTCCCGGCCGAGGGGGCCCGCCGCACGGGCTGACCGGGCCTGTCGAGGTCAGCGCGGGTCACGGTTTCCCGGGAGCACGCCTTCCCGGGGTCACGCCTTGTGGTCCGCCGGGCGCTCCGGAGAAGCCTCCGCGAGCGCCCGGGTGACGGCCTCCACCCCGGCGCGCAGCCCGTACACCGGCGTGCCCGGCTGCTGCCGCCAGGACTCGTCGATCCCGCCCGCGTCCACCGTGTCGAAGCCCAGCTCGTCGATCAGCGCCCGCACCACGCGCTTGGCCGCCTCGTCGTCCGCCGCCACCGGCACGGCGATCCGCTCGGGATCGCCCTCCGGCCGCGGCCGCTCCAGCAGGTCCTGCGCGTAGGTGCCGTTGAACGCCTTCACCACGGGGTGGCCGAGGTGCCGCTCCGTCCACCGGCTCTCGGTCAGGCCGTTGTCCTCGATCTCGTCGATCCGGCCGTCGCGCTGCTGCGGGTAGTAGTTGCCGGTGTCGATCACCGCCGCGCCCGCGGCCGCGCCGTCCAGCAGCCCGGCCGGCAGGTCCGGCACGTTCTTCAGCGGCACCGTCACCACCACGACCTGTGCCCCGCGCGCCGCCTCGGTGGCCGGTACGGCCGTCGCGCCCGTCTCCTCGGCCAGGGCGGCCAGCGACTGCGGACCGCGCGAGTTGGCCACCGAGACGTCGTGCCCGAGCGCCGTCAGCCGTCGGGTCAGGTTGCCGCCGATGTTGCCCGCACCGATGATGCCGATCTTCATGTCAGACCCCTGTTCGCGAGTGTCACACGCTTGTCGTCCTGCCCCAACCACCCGGTGGCGCCGTCGATTCCCGGTGCAGGGTGGTTCTTCCGGACCCAGGGCCGGGCCGGGCCGGGCCGGGCCTGGCCCCGGCTCCACGGCCGTCGGGAGAGTGGGTGCCATGACCGACAACGCCATGACCCGGGATCCCGTCGACCCCCGGGACTCCGTCGACCCCCGGGAATCGCCGACCGCACCGTCCTGATCACCGGCGGCACCAGCGGCATGGGCCTCGCCACCGCCCGCCGCCTCCTCGCCGCCGGCGACCGGCTGCCCGCCGTCCAGGCCGTCGCGGGCTGACGTCCGGCTTGATCCCCGGCTGGTCTCCGGCCGCGCCCGGTGCCGGCGGTGCCTGGTCCTGGCAGGGCCAGGCACGGCGGCCCCCCTCCGGGAGAGAATCATCCCTATGAACGCGACCAGTGCCCTGAGCGAGTTCCTCCGCACCCGCCGCGCCCAGCTGCGGCCCGAGGACGTCGACCTGCCCGACTACGGCGGCCGCCGCCGGGTCGCCGGGCTCCGCCGCGAGGAGCTCGCCCACCTCGCCGGGGTCAGCGTCGACTACTACACCCGCCTCGAACAGGGCCGCGTCGGCAACCCCTCCGAAGCCGTCCTCGACGCCGTCGCCCGCGCCCTGCAACTCGCCCCCGACGAGTCCGGCCACCTCCACCGCCTCGCCCGCCCCACCCGCCGTGCGCCCCGCCGCCGCACCGCCCCGCAGCAGCCCCGCCCCTCCCTGCTGCGCCTGCTCGACCAGCTTGACCACGTCCCGGCCCTGGTGATGGGCCACCGGATGGACGTCCTGGCCTGGAACCGCGCGGCCGTCGCGCTGTTCGGCGACTACGGCGCCCTGCCGGTCGAGGACCGCAACATCGCCCGCTGCACCTTCCTCGACCCCGCCTCGCGCGAGCTCTACGGCGACTGGACGGCCTGCGCCCGCGAGAACGTCGCCTTCCTCCACCTGGAGGCGGGCCGCCGCCCCCACGACCCTCTCCTCGCCGAGCTCGTCGGCCAACTCTGCGTCCACAGCGAGGAGTTCCGTCACCTCTGGGCCGAACACCCGGTCGCCGACAAGACCTCCGGCCGCAAGCTCTTCCACCACCCCATCGCCGGCCCCCTCGACCTCGCCTACGACACCCTCCGCCCCGCCGACGACCCAGACCAGGCCCTCGTCACCTACACCGCCGACCCGCACACCCCGTCGGACGACGCCCTGCGCCTCCTGCTCTCCTGGGCGGCGAGCCGCTGAGCGGCCTGCTCCGACGGCCGCCTGCCTGAAGGGCGCGAGAAATAAGACCGGCCGTTGGGGCGCCGGGGGGGGGGGGGGCGCGACGCGCGGTGGGTGGGGGGGCGCTCCGACTTGTCGGGGTGTCGCGAGGAGGGGCGGGGGCGCGCCGGGGACAAGGTGTGGGAGTGTGG